>CAKKST010000415.1 GCA_919903585.1 Nitrospiria bacterium
AAACTCCTCTGGAGACATTGCATATTTTTTTGATAATCTTTCAATTGCTTCTATACTGCTCATTTTCATTCACCTCTTCTTTTCGGCGGTTATTCTTACTCTTGTGTGTTCAGGTTGCAAACCTGAACCAGCAGAAACAAGACCCTACCCCTCAAATATCTCCTTTATTTCCACTGTTATTCCTTCTATTACATTAGATTTCACAATTCCTGTCTTTCTTGCCTTGCAGAACTCTTTATATATGCCCTTTTCAATAGCCAAAACCTCTACAGCCTTTTCCTGCGGAAAGACCAGCCAGTATTCCTTCACCCCGTATTTCTCATATACATCACGTTTCTCTATTGTGTCATAAGATGCGGATGAAGGGGAGACAATCTCTATTATCAAATCAGGGCTTCCCATGATTGCAGCATCTTTAATAATATCCAATCTCTTATTGCTGATAAAAAGAATATCAGGCTGGACAACAATATCCTCTGCAAGGACAACATCTGTAGGGGCATAAAAAACTTCCCCCAAGTTTTTCTCATTAACATATTTACTAATTATGAAATTAAGTTTACTTGATATCCTTTGATGGATAGTAAATGGCGCTGGAACCATGATAAGCTCTCCTTTCATCACCTCATACCGCTTCTCGTCCTCTATCAGGAGATAGTCATTATAGGTGTATTTTTTTTGAATCGTCAAGGTATTCATAGTCATTTCTCCTTCAAACACTCCTGCTTAGCTGCAAAAGTTAGCGCAAAATATTAACAGTCATATAATAATGACAACATTCGTTTGTAAAATCCCTCCTAACCTCCCTTTTCCAAAGGGAGGAATTTCCCCTCTTTGGCAAAGAGGGGCAAGGGGAGATTTTAAAATTATGTCTTTTCAATTATGAGACTCTTAATAATTGTCATACCCGCCCACCCAGTATCAAAGTACGGGGTAAACTCCAGTGGGTATCCAGCAAAGTCCATAGATTCCCGCTAAAAACATGCGGGAATGACATTAGGGTTTACTCCTTCTTCTCCTGCGCTGTTTCGCCGCGGGGTATCTGCAATATCTGGCCGGGGTGTAGGATCTTAGGATCCCTTATCTGAGAGCGGTTGCCTTCATAGAGCAGCCTCCATTTGGATGAATCGCCATAGACTTCCCCTCTCCCTGCAATGGACTCCAGTGTATCCCCTTCTTTTACCTGATAGGTACTCAGTAGGCCGTTCGCCCCTACTCCTTTACCTTCTAAGTCATCCTTCTTCTTTTTTCTTTCCTTCTCCTCTAATTCCTTTACCTTTACCTTAATTCTTTCTTCTTTGTCAGGGTCGCCAAAGCCTGCCTCTTTATATTTTGTCTTCAGTTTGTCATTCTTCGGGTCTATTTCAAGGGATTTCAGCCATGCCTCTTTTGCATCATCTTTTTTTAGTTTTTTAAGGTATATATCCCCAAGGTGTTCGTACATAACAGGGTCATCCTTCACCAATGTTACTGCCTTTTCAAGTATCTCAATGGCATCGTCCACCCAGCCCTTCTGAAAATATGCCCATGCAAGGCTGTCTAAGTAGTAGCCGTCATCAGGTTTTATCTGCAGCGCCTTCTTGATTAATGATATCGCCTCATTCAGATTGATCCCTTTTTCTGCATAGGTGTAGCCGAGATAGTTTAAGGCGTTTGCATGTTTTGGATTAAGCTTAATTGTTTCTTTCATTTCAATAATACAGTCTTCTTTCTTGTTTATCTTATCGTATGCAACACCAAGATTGAAATGAAGCTCGTCTATTTTAGGGTCTATCTTCAGGCCTGCTGTCAATATATCTATAGCATCTGTGTACTTCTCAAGCTGGATGTAGGTTACGCCAGTAAACAGATATACCTCTGCCTTGTCAGGCGCCTGCTGAACCGCCCTCCTAAAATTCTCAAGCGCCTCTTCGTATTTTTTCTCCTTACTATAAAGGAACCCGAGCCTTATTATTGCATCCACATTTTTGGGATCTGCTTCTATGACCTTCTTATATTCTGCCTTGGCCTTGTCATTCTCCTTAAGGTCTTCATATATGGTGGCAAGATAATACCTGACCCTCGCATCATCGGGCTTTACCATCAATACCCTGTTAAACTGGTCCACTGCCTCTTTGTATTTCTTTTGTTCAACATACACAAGCCCTATTCTAAGATGTGTGTCAGGGTTATTCGGGTCAAATTCAAGTATCTTCTCTAATTCAATCAGGGCATTATTAAGGTCATTCTGCTGGAGATACAACTGTATCAGCCTGTTTCTCGCCTCCCTGTCATGGCTGTCAACCTCATCAAGGAGTTTTCTGTACTCTTTTATGGCATCAGCATATTTCTCTTTTGCCTCATATACCATGCCAATGCCGATATAGGCAGGTTTAAAGGCAGGATCAACCTTTAATGCCTTCCTATAATAACTGATTGCCTTCCCCATCTTTTTTCTATCAAAGGCAATACGGCCAAGATAATAATAGCCGAGCGGTGAAGACGGGTTAATCTTTATCCCTTTATTAATTATCTCCTCTGCCTCGTCGTATCTCTTTAAAGAGCCGTACAACAGGCCAAGATTGAGATATGCCTCTACCTTGTAGGGATTTAATTCAATCACCTTTTTGAATATCCTGATGCCATCCTCAGCCCTTCCGGTGTTTGAATATAACTCGCCTAATAGTATCATGGCAGGATGATATTCTGGATTAATTTGAAGTGATCGCTCTGCGAGGGGAATCGCCTCCTCTATCTGCCCCTTTCTTGCCAAAAGATAAGACAGCCTGATAAGCAGGAGGGGGGAATCCTTATCAAGTTCAAGGGCCTTTTTGTACTCCTTTATCGCCTCGTTTACATCCTCAAATTCAAACTTATATCCAAGGATAAAGTGATAGTATGCCTCGGGGTGGGAAAGCCTTGTTTTTTCCTCTGTAATAGCCTTTTCTTCTGGAGTAGGGGCACGGGGCCCCGTGCCCCTACTTATAGGCGATGGGGCAGTTGCACAGGAGTTAAGAAATAAAACCCCTGAAATTAAAAGAAAGAAAATAAGATAAGTGTATGAGGTTATTACTCTTTTCATATTTTAATTTAAACATAATAGTCGCATTTAGTCAAGGCGGAAAAAACCATTGAATAGCAAATGTTACAGAAACATTCAGGGGCAGGCTTTGCGGGAATGACATATAAGAGTGTTAAGCTGTTTCCCGCTGATTATTTGATGCTTCTGCAGAGGCAGTTACAGGAATTTCTTCCTCCTTCAACTCATGAAATTCCTTTAAAGTAGGAAGGTCTGACAGGTCTTTTAAGCCAAAGTATTGCAGAAATTCAGGGGTTGTGCTATACAGTATGGGTTTTCCCACAATATCCATCCTGCCGATAATTTTTATAATCTTCCTCTCAAGGAGGGTCTTTATTACACCTCCGGAATCCACACCCCTTATCTTCTCTATCTCAGGCCTTATAATCGGCTGCTTATAGGCAATTATAGCAAGGGTTTCAAGGGCAGGTTTGGAGAGCTTTGATGCTAACTTTATCTTGTTCAGTTTCTTTATCCATGGGGCATACTCCGGCCTTGTTGTAAGCTGATAACCGTTTGCCACCTCAACAAGCTGCAGGCCGTTATGCTCCTTATTAAATTCATCCTTTAATTCAGATGCAAGCGTCTCAATGGTCTTTTTATCTGCTCCATCAATAACATCCTTTATCCTGTTTAAGGTAATCGGTTCGCCTGATACAAATATCAGCGCCTCAATTATTGCCTTTATCTCTTTATCATCCATTTAGCTCTGCTCCTTCCGACTTAAATATCCTTATAGCCTCAAATTCCTTTACCTGCTGTATCCTTACAAGCCTCAGCTTTACAAGCTCAAGTAGCGCCAGGAATGTGGCGATCACTGCCATCCTCGTCTTATCATTCTCAAATAGCGAATCAAAGGATATGCTCTGTGTATTCTCAAGCCTCTCCATTACGATATTCATCCTGTCCTTTACAGAGAGCTCCTCTGAGGTAAATTCAATGGCTGTCTTTTCAGGCAGCCTTTCAATAACTACCCGCAATGAGTCCAAAAGATCAAAGAGGCTGAAGTCAAAGAGGGTCGGCTCTGCCTCTGGCGGCCCATACTCCTTAAAACTCTCCTCTCTCCCAAACACATCCCTCCAGCGGCTCTCCCTCTCCTCAAGGAGCATTGCAGCATCCTTGAATCTTTTGTATTCTGTAAGCCTCCGCACAAGCTCTGCCATCGGATCCTCACCATCTTCATCATCCTCATCTGTTTCAGAGGGCGGGAGGAGCATCTTTGATTTGATATGTATCAACGTTGCAGCCATCACGAGAAACTCGCCTGCTATGTCAAGATTCAGTGTCTTCATCAGGTCAATATATACAAGGTACTGCTGTGTAATCAGGGCAATGGGTATATCGTAAATACTCACCTCATTCTTTTTTATGAGATGAAGCAGCAGGTCTAATGGCCCTTCAAACATCTCAAGTTTTACTTCGTAGCCTGTATTATAATTTTCCATCTTTCAACTTTTCAACCTCTTTAACCTGAACAAATCTTCCCTTTCCCTTTCAGAAAGGGTATTGCGGATATATTGCACCTCACACTTTAATTTGGGAATTATTATCTCATTCAATGCATTGATCCGCCTTGTCACCTTTTTTATCTCCTCGCCGATTATCTTCAGTCTGTTCTCCTCAGAAACCATTTTTAAGATCAGATCAACCACCTTTTCAAAGGCGCTGGCGCTGTCTTCTATAAATGTAGATGTAGCAACAAGGCCATAGCCCCTCGCATCAGGACTTCGGATAACCCTTTTATATTCTATCTCAGAGAACTTCGTGCCCCATATATTCTTTTCAACTATGTCAATTAGTATATCCCTCTTTGCTGCAAAAGAAGCAGAGGCAATCTTTTCCTTTCCATCCATTGCAATGGCAACAGTCAATCTATTCATGGCATCCTGCATGTCCGCCCTCAATTTGTCCCTCGCAGAGACAACAGCATCCATTATGGCAAAGAATTCCTTTACCAGCGCCTCCCTCTTGCTCCGCAGCAGGCTTAATCCCTCATCAGCAACACCAATCTGATTCTTCTTTATAAGGAGGTTCATCCTTGTTGGGCTGACTGTTTCCATAATCAAACATAGGGTCAAGGGTTCAGGGTCAGGGGTCAAGAAAACTCAATGATTTTTTTACTCATGCCCCTTGACCCTTGCCCCTATTTTTTATAATATTTCTCCACAAACTCCATTTTTATCCTTGTCAGACTTTCTTTTGGCAGTATCTTAAACAATTCCCAGCCTAAATTCAAGGTTTCTTTTATATTCCTATCTGTATATCTCTGGCTGATGAATTTATTCTCAAACTCCTCTGCAAATCTCAGGAATTTCTTATCCATCTCGCTCAGGCCTGTCTCGCCAACTATTGCCTCAAGTCTGCGTAAGTCCCTGCCCTTTGCATAGGCAGCATAAAGCTGGTCAGCCACATTCCTGTGATCCTCCCTCGTCTTTCCCTTGCCTATGCCGCGATTCATAAGCCGCGATAAGCTCGGGAGGGGATCAATCGGCGGATATATCCCCTTTCTGTAAAGTTCTCTGGATAATACTATCTGACCCTCTGTGATATAGCCTGTTAAATCAGGGATTGGATGTGTTATATCATCATCAGGCATGGTTAGGATAGGCAATTGCGTAACAGAACCCTTTTTGCCTTTAATCCGCCCTGCCCTCTCATATATAGTTGCAAGGTCAGTATACATATACCCCGGATAGCCCCTCCTGCCCGGTATCTCCTCCCTCGCAGCGCCGATCTCCCTTAGCGCCTCACAGTAATTCGTCATGTCCGTTAAGATTACCAGCACATGCATATCATAATTAAATGCAAGAAACTCTGCTGTCGTCAGGGCGCACCTCGGCGTAATTAATCTCTCAATGGTCGGGTCATCAGCGAGATTGAGGAAGATTACAGAGTTTTGTAATGCGCCGCTTGCCTCAAACTCCTCCTGAAAATAGGCAGCATCCCTGAAGGTAATACCCATAGCAGCAAAAACAACAGCAAAGCCCCCACCCTCCCCTCCCCCTTCAAGGGGGAGGGGAGTAGAGGGGACCTTTGCCTGCCTTAATATCTGGCTTGCAATCTCTTTCGCAGGAAGACCCGCGCCTGAAAAAATAGGAAGCTTCTGGCCTCGGACAAGTGTATTCAAGCCGTCAATTGTAGAAATGCCTGTCTGGATAAAATCAGATGGGTTGTCTCTTGCAACAGGATTTATGGGCATACCCACAATATCTGCACGCACCTCCGGGATTATTGGCGGAAGGCCGTCAATAGGCTCGCCTATTCCATTGAACCGCCTACCGAGCATATCAATGGACAGGTTCAGTTTTGCTGCATACTCGCTGAATCTCACAGATGTCCCTGCCACATCCATGCTGGCCGTTGTCTCAAGGACCTGAACCACCGTGTATTTTTCAGATATCTCAATCACCTGACCGCTGCGGCTCCTGCCGTCAGGCAGAACAATGGCAACCATCTCGCCAATGGACGCCTTTGGCACATTCTCTAAAAAGAGGAGCGGCCCTGCAATCCTTGATACTGTTTTGTATTCGCGGGTAATTAAGTCCATAGATAATTAAATTCCAAATCCTAATCTCTAAATTCTAAACAAATTTTAAATTCAAAATTTCTGAGGGCGAATACAAGTTTCGCCCCTACAATCTGAATCATTTAATATCCTGTAGGGGCGAAACTTTATGTTCGCCCTCGTTAAGAAATTTGGGCTTATTGTTTTATCCCCATCTCCATCTTATTTATAATCCCTTTCACCTTCTCAACAAACCCTTCTGTCTTCATCTCCTTCATCTGCACAAGATCATTCCTTGCTGGATGGCTGAGCACATCCTCAAGTGCGGCGCCCTTTTTAAGCATTGCGTCAAGCTCTTTATAATACAACAGGAATGCCTTAAGCATCCAGTACTGCTTTGCAGGCGGGCAGAAGGCATCTGTCTCTGAAAAGGCATTCTGCCTTAAAAACTCCTCCCTTATCATCCTCGCCACCTCAAGTATAATCCTCTCTGAATCAGGTATGGCGTCTATTCCAACAAGCTGGACGATCTCTGAAAGCCCCTCCTCCTTTTGTAAAAGGAGCATAAGCTCCTGCCTGAGGATATTCCAGTCCTCGGCAATATTTTCTTTATACCACTCCTGCAGGTACTCTATATAAAGGCTGAAGCTTCTCATCCAGTTAACAGCAGGGAAGTGCCTCCTGTGGGCAAGGTCTGCATCAAGCGCCCACAATGCGCCTGCAATACGCATTGATGCCTGTGTTACAGGCTCTGAGAAATCACCGCCAGGCGGCGATATGGCAGAGACTATTGAGATTGAGCCAAATCTCTCATCCTTGCCGAGGCATCTTATCCTCCCCCCGCGTTCATAAAAGTTAGCAAGCCTCGTTGCCATATATGTTGGATAGCCCTCCTCACCCGGCATCTCCTCTAAACGGGATGATATCTCACGAAGCGCCTCTGCCCAACGTGAAATACTGTCTGCCATCAAGGCTACATTATAGCCCATGTCCCTGTAATACTCTGCAATGGTAATCCCTGTATAAATTGATGCCTCACGCGCTGCAACAGGCATGTTGGATGTATTTACTATGAGGACTGTCCTCTTCATCAGGGGAAGCCCTGTGTATGGGTCAACAAGTTCTGGAAACTCAGTTAGCACCTCTGTCATCTCATTCCCGCGCTCACCGCAGCCGACATATATAATAATATCTGCATTTGCATACTTGGCGAGGGTCTGCTCAGCCACTGTCTTGCCTGTGCCAAAGCCGCCGGGGACAATGGCAGTGCCGCCCATGGCAATGGGGAATAAGGTATCAAAGACACGTTGCCCTGTTATGAATGGAATCTTTGGATAGAGTTTTTCTTTAAACGGCCTCGGCGTCCTCACAGGCCAGCGCTGCATCAGTGTAAGTTTCCTCCCGTCCTCAAACACAGCCGCTGTATCAACAACACTTAACCCGCCTTCCTTTATCTCCCTAATCACACCGGAAATACCCGGCGGCGCAAGTATCTTATGTATAATATTCTCTGTCTCCTGAATAAGGCCGATAACATCTCCTTCATTAACCATATCACCCTTTTTAACAGCGGCCTTAAAATCCCACTTCTTATCCCTTTGAAGCGCTGGGACAACAATACCCCTCGTTATAAAATCACCCTGACCCTCATAGATGTGATACAGCGGCCTCTGCACACCGTCAAATACAGTTGAAAGCAGCCCCGGCCCGAGTTCTGCAAGGAGCGGCTCACCTGCGCTTATCACATCCTCGCCGAGAGAGAGGCCTGTGGTGTCCTCATATACCTGCATGGTTGCTGTGTCACCTTCCAGACGGACTATCTCGCCGAGCAGGCCGAGGCTGCCCACGATAACCCTGTCATACATCTTTGCCCCTCGCATACCCTTTGCAACCACAGTCGGGCCTGATACTTTTATGATAGAGCCTTTCATGTCGCTTCGCTCCACACTAATATTTCCCCACCCTTGATGGGAGGGGATAAAGGGGAGGGTGAAACAATCTATAAGCCACCCCCACCCTAACCCTCCCCCATCAAGGGGGAGGGAAATTTGGAATCTGTAATTCAGACTTTTATTTACCTTCTTATCTTCAAATGATACCCAATTGCCCTTCTTATCAATCGCACAACATACTCCTCCGGCGGCGCTGCCTCTTTCCACTTCTTTATAGAAGGAAAGGGAAATACAATCGGATGCTCGCCCCTCTCAATCCTCTTTTTCACCCTTTCAGAAAAATTCTCAAGGAACTCCTCATTAAGCGCTATGATCCCGATGTTCTTATTAGCAAGAAGCTCTAATAATTCCCTCTCTGCCTCAAACGGAGAGGCTGCTTCATGCACCTCAAGGCCTGCAAGCCTGAAACCTGCGGCAGTCTCATTATCTGTTAGAACCACAACACGAGGCATAGTATCACACCCTCCCCCTCACCCCCTCCCATCAAGGGAGGGGGAAACTTTGTAGGGGCGACGCATGCGTCGCCCTTACAAAAATACAATCCCCTCTCCCCTTGCGGGAGAGGGTTAGGGTGAGGGGAATAATTTAGATTACCACCATCTTCCTCAGCCTTTCATCAGGGACCTCTGCCCACTTACCGCGGAGTATTAACCTGAGGTTTATCACCTCATTAATCTTCCTCCAGATAAAACCAATGATAAGTGAGATGTCCAATGGATCAGATAAGGAAAGGGCAATTGCCCTGTTTAATATGCCGATCTCAAGCCTCCTCTCCATTTCAGGGAGGTCGGATATTATAGATAGCTCATCTTTTTTTATTTTGAATTGCTTTCTTAAGGGAATAGTATTTAATAGACTCAGGGCATCCATTATGCCCTTTTCATTTATCACCATCTGATACAATTCCTTTGTAAACATCTCACCGTTATCAATAAAATACCCATCAGCATAGATTGCAAGGTCCTTTTCCTTTACTATCCTCAGGGCTGTAATTATATTAAGCATATCTATCTGGGATGTAAGAACCTTATAAACATAATAACCGCTCTTTTTCTTCTTACTTAATTTTTTAAAGGAATCATCAAAATAAAATTTCTCAAGCCTTAATTCAATAGCAGATATATCCCCGCTCTTTTTATATCCCTCCATGCCCTCAAGGATTAAATGCCCATATGGAGAACCCCATGTGCTCAGAAGGACGCCGACATCTCTTATATCCTCCCGCAGGGTAAGCTCTTTTAATAATGGTTCAGAAAATACCCCAGTAGGGATCAGAAGCGGCATTATATCCTCAGAAACCTTATTAATATGCTTACCCCTCAATATGGTCTTTATGTTATACACATCCCATCGGCCAAGGAGTATGGCAAGCAGATACTTTATCCTCTTATCAGCCATTTCATATATCTTTTTAAATGTATCTGAAAGGTCTCGTCTTAACGCCTCCTCACCTGCATTTATATCCGCCTTTTCAATACTGCCGATAAATCTGCCATAGACAGAATTAAAAAGAAACTGAATCACTGAGGCAGGGTCCTTCATTAAAAATAATTCCTCATAATCAGCAGGCTTAAACAGGCGGCCCTTCATGCCCCTTACACGGGCATTTATGTAGGAATAGTCAGGCATAATTCTCCGAAAAGAAACTTGTTTAGCTCAAGTATCAACTCAGGTTTTATCTTTTCAAGACGGGAATTAAGGGTATTTTTTACTACTACTGCGCCGTCACTTGTAATAAGCTCAAGGCCTGCCATTTTCCTATTACCCTTAACAGCCTCCAGTTTAACTGTGGTATCAGGGAAAAATCTTTTAAAAAGTTCCGTCTCATCCTCATCAATTAAAACCCTTGTCTCGCCATTTACATCTCTTAAAGCCTCTTTGCACAACTTTTCAAAGACAGAAGGATAATCCTTGCCATTCTTTATCTCTAAAAATCTCTCGCATGCCCTATTAAAAATATCCTCAATAACCTCATACCTTGCCCGTATTACCCTGCCGCCTGCCTCTATCCTCGCCCTGTTTATAATTGCCGTAGACGCCTTTTTAATATCAGAGTCTATTTTGGCAAGATACTCCTGCTTCTGCCGCCCTGCCTCCCTTTCGGCATTTTTAATTATCTCTTCAGCATCAGCCCTCGCCTTCTCAATTATCTGCTCGCACTGGTATTTTCCATCCTTTAAAAGGGCATTTATCAGGTCTTCGTAGGGCATCATAAACCTCGTAGAAAGTTGCAGAGTTAATGTAGGCACGAATTTATTCGTGCAAAATAGCACGGTTTAAACTGTGCCTACAAGTGTAGGGGCGAACGGCCGTTCGCCCCTACATAAGGGAGAGGGAGCAGAGTTGAAGAGTTAAAGGGTAAAAAGTATTAGAGTTAATGACTCCTCAACTCTTAAACTCGCTAACTCCTTTACTTTAAAAATAGTATAATCATCACTGCAACTACAAAGCCGAGGATGACCATTGTCTCAGGGATGGCAAGGAGGATGATAATTGTTCCACCTACTTCTGGTTTTTCTGCCATTGCCCCTGCGCCGGCAGTCCCTATCTTTGACTGGGCCCATGCAGTGGCAATTGCGGGTATGGCAATAGCTAATGCAGCAGCAAAGGCAATCAGTACGGTTTCCATAAATGTCCTCCTTATAAGAAATAAAAAATTAAACATCAAAAATCAAAATCAAGGAATTTCCTTCATTTTAATTTTTGCTTTGCCACTTTGATTTTTTATCTTTGCATTTTAATTATTTATAGGTTTATAATAGCTTACCATTTTAATAAAGTCAAACATTTTACCCACCCACCCATTTTAAGAGGGCTGCCATTATGTACAAAAAAATATTAATGGCTGTTGACGGCTCCTTTAATGCAGAGGCAGCAGGCAGATACGCAATAGCCATTGCCTCGGCATGCAGGGCAAAGCTCTATATCGTCTCTATCATCCCGCCAAAGATGCACGAAAAAGATATAAAAGGCGCCGAGGAGTCAGTTGAAAGGATTATTGAAGAGGCAAGAAAACACGACCTTGATGTTCGGCCAATAATAGAAGAAGGCGCTGTTGTCCCTGTCATCTCGGAGATTGTAAGAAGGGAAAAGATTGAACTTGCAATAGCCGCTGCGAGATCCGAACATGTAGAGCAGAGATTCTTTGTACGTACTGTATCGCGGGAACTGATACGGCTGCTTCCATGCTCTGTTATTATAATCAGGGTTGTTAACCCGGGCAAGATGGCATATCCGAGGGATATACTGGTTCCAATAATAGGCAGCGAATATGACCTCTCTGAAAAGGTATTTCTTACTGCAAGGCTTGCAAGATATTATAAGGCAAAGGTCATAGTCCTCCATTTAAAAAGGTCAATAACCACATTGTTCAAAAAGGGCATGATTAAAGATGCAGCCGAGGGAGAGGCTGAAAATATAGAAGAGACAAAATCCTTTATTGAGCATCTCAAGAGGTTTAAGGTGTATCCAAAGACCCGTGTATCATATTTTATAAAGGCAAGCCGTGCAATATCAATGGAGGCAGCGGCAAAGAGGCACGATTTGATTATCCTCGGTGCAACTAAAAGAAGTCTCATTAGCCAGTTGATACGGGGCAATCCGGTTGAAGAGGTTTTGAGAAGAACGCCATGCGATTTGATGATACTCAAGCCAAAGTAATTATATGCGCATCCATAAACTAACAAGAGAAGCTGCCCTTTCAGCAGTCGGCTCATCCACAAACGGCCTTGATGAAAGAGAGGCTCAAAAGAGGCTGCTTGAATTTGGGCCGAATGAGATAGAAGAGGTTGAAAAGGCCTCCCTTTTTTTGAAGTTTATAAGCCACTTCACCCATTTCTTTGCCATCCTGTTATGGGTAGGCGCAGGCCTTGCATTTATTGGCGAGTATTTCCAGCCTAATGAGGGCATGGCAATGTTGGGCTGGGCAATAATTGCAGTTATCCTTATCAATGCCATCTTTACCTTTATTCAGGAATACCGCGCTGAAAAGGCAATGGAGGCATTAAAGATGCTGCTCCCCTCTTATGCAAAAATTAAACGGAGTACTATAGAAAAAAAGGTGCTGTCAAGAGAGATCGTTCCGGGAGATATAATCTTACTCAATGAGGGTGATAATATCCCTGCAGATGCAAGGGTCATCAACACCTCCTTTATACGTGTAAACAATGCCTCCTTAACAGGCGAGTCTGACCCTAAGACGAGGAGAGACACACCTTCTGATGCAGAGGAGCTTATAGACAGCCACAATATCCTCTTTGCCGGGACGAGTGTCCTCTCAGGTTCGTGCGAGGCAGTGGCATTTGCCACAGGCATGAACACAGAATTTGGAAAGATCGCACATCTCACAACCGGTATTGAGGAGGCGCTAAGCCCCTTACAGCGGGAGATAGTAAGGGTTACGAGGGTCGTGGCTGTTATTGCCCTGTCCCTTGGCATCTCCTTCTTCTTTATTGGAAACTTGATCGGCCTTACCTTCTGGGAGAATTTTATCTTTGCCATTGGTATAATTATTGCCAATGTCCCTGAGGGGCTTCTTCCTACTGTCACACTGTCACTTGCAATGGGCAGCCAGAGGATGGCAAAGAAGAAGGCGCTTATAAAAAAATTAATCTCGGTGGAGACCCTCGGCTGCACAACAACCATCTGTACAGATAAAACAGGGACACTAACAGAGAACAGGATGAATGTTGAAAGTATCTATTTTAATGACAGGGTATTTAGCATTGCTGAGCTTTCAGGTATGAGAGATAAATTAAAACCCCTCCTGTATATCTTCGGCCTGTGCCACAATGTAAAAGAGGATTTATCCGGAGACCCCACAGAGGTCGCCCTTTATCGCCTCTCAAAAGAGTTTCTGAAGGAATCCCTTACTGCCCTTCCACGCATCTATGATATCCCCTTTGACTCTGACAGAAAAAGGATGACCTCTATTAATAAGACAGCGGATAATAAAAAGACTGCCTATGTAAAGGGCGCGCCAGAGGTTATCATTCCCCTTTGTAAATTTATTTTCATGGATGGAAAGGCTGTGCCAATTACAGAGAAGGACAGGTTAAAGATAATGAATGAGAATAAACGTTTTGCCTCCTCAGCCCTCCGTGTCCTTGCCCTTGCATATAGGGAGCTTCCAGAGGGGATGGCCTCTTTTAATGAAGACGCAGTAGAAACCGACCTGATATTCACAGGCCTTGCGGCAATGATGGATCCGCCGAGGCCGGATGTATCCGATGCTGTTGATAAATGTAAAAAGGCAGGGATAAGGATTGTAATGATAACAGGCGATCAGGCGCTTACAGCCTCTGCCATCGGCAAGAGGATCGGTATGAATGTCAAAAAGGTCATGGAGGGAAAGGACATTGAACGTGTTGATGATATGAGGCTCAAGGAGATACTAAAAGAAAGGGAGATCATCTTTGCGAGGATGTCGCCAAGGCATAAGATGAGGATTGTATCTGTTTTAAAGGACATGGGCGAGGTTGTGGCAGTAACAGGCGATGGCGTGAATGACGCCCCTGCGCTTAAAATGGCGGATATTGGCATTGCAATGGGTATTGCAGGCACGGATGTGGCAAAGGAGGCTGCTGATGTAATCCTGCTTGATGATCACTTTGCCACTATTGTAAACGCCATTGAAGAGGGTCGGGCTATATTTGAGAATATCAGGAAATTTATTACCTATATCTTAGCAAGCAATATACCTGAGATTGTTCCTTATATTGCCTTTGTCCTTTTAAGGATACCGCTGCCTTTGACAGTCATCCAGATACTTGCAGTAGATTTGGGGACAGATATGCTGCCTGCGCTTGCGCTGGGCGCAGAAAGGCCCACATCTGGCATAATGGAAAGGCCGCCAAGATCAAGGAGGGAGAGGCTGTTAAATTTCCCGCTTATAGCGCGGGCATACCTGTTTTTAGGCCCTATTGAGGCTGCTGCGGGATTAGCAGGATATTTTTGGTTTCTTCATGGAGGAGGCTGGCAGTGGGGCCAGAGTCTGTTAAAGACAGATATGCTTTATATGCAGGCAACAACTATGTGCCTTACTGCAATTATAGTAACACAGGTTGCCAATGTCTTTGCCTGCAGGACAACAACAGAATCGGTGTTCAAGATCGGACTCTTTTCAAACAGGCTCATCCTCTTTGGAATTGCAGTTGAAATATTACTTCAGATCTTTATTGTGTACCATCCCATCGGCAATAAAATCTTTGGCACAGCGCCCCTGCCATTCTCAGGCTGGCTCTTTTTAATCCCCTTTGCTGTATTTTTGTTCTTGGCAGATGAGGTAAGAAAGGGAATCCTCCGCACTATTTCTTTTTCTCCTTCCAGAATATAAGTATCGGCGCAGCTATATATATAGATGAATATACACCTGCAATAAATCCAACAAGCAATGCAAAGGCAAAATCGTGGATCACCTCACCGCCATATATAAAGAGGATAAGTGTAATAACCAGAACTGTAAATGAAGTCAAGAATGTCCTGCTCAATGTCTCATTTATGCTGATATTTACTATTGACTCAAAGGTCTCCTTGTTCTTTAATCTCAGATTCTCACGGACCCTGTCAAAGGTAACAATCGTATCATTTATTGAGAAACCAACAATTGTAAGCACAGCAGCAAGCACTGGCAAGGTAAATTCCCTGCCTGTGATTGCAAAGGCGCCGAGTGTAATCAGCACATCGTGTGCAAGGGCAATAATCGCAGCAATACCCCACTTAAACTGGAATCTCCATGCAACATAGATAACTATGCCTATCATTGAATAAAATATTGCCAGCAACGCCTTCCACTGAAGATCCTTTCCAACCTGAGGCCCGACCATCTCCACCCTCCTTATCTCAATAGGCTCGCCCTTAAAATCCGCCTCAATGGTCTTCTTTATCTTATCACCGAGACCCTCAAGCGCCTCAGAGGACTTTTCTACCCTTATCAGGATATCCCTTGGCTCGCCAAACTGCTGGATTATACTTTCACCTAATTCAATCTTTCGCAGAGAATCTCGCACCTTATCTATTGACGGCTCATTCTTAAATCGCAGTTCAATTAGTGTGCCGCCTGCAAAGTCTATGCCATAATTCAGTCCGCCTTTAAGTATCATTGCGCCAATGCCAATGGCTATAACAATAACAGAAAATGCAACGGCATATTTCATCTTTCCAACAAAGTTTATATTAGTACCTGGCTTAATAATTTCCATAAACGCTCCTTATTCTTTAATCCTAAATTCTAATATCTAAATCCTAAACAAATTTTAAATTCAAAATTTCTGAGGGCGAATACAAGATTCGCCCCTACAATCTGAATTATTTAATATTCTGTAGGGGCGAACTTTATGTTCGCCCTTGTTTAGAATTTCGTGCTTAGTGCTTAGATTTTTTATTATATACTAATCTTCTTTACCTCTCTTCTGCTTAATATCAGGTCAAAGATAAACCTTGAAACAAAGACAGCAGTAAAGAAGTTGGCGCTAAGACCTATAATAAGTGTAACAGCAAATCCCCTTACCGGCCCTGTTCCAAAGAGGTACAGGACAAAGGCTGTAATAAGTGTTGTTAGGTTTGAGTCAAAAATTGTCACAAATGCCCTGTCAAAACCCATACCCACTGCTGCACGGGGAGTCCTTCCGTGCCTCAATTCCTCCCTTATCCTTTCGTATACCAGAACATTAGCATCCACAGCCATACCAATAGTAAGGGCAATACCTGCGATACCCGGAAGGGTTAATGTTGCGCCTAATCCTGCCATTGCGCCAAGGAGGATGATAATATTCAGCGCAAGCGCAATATTTGCAATAACCCCTGAAAGCTTATAATATATGAGCATAAAGATAACAACAAGTATGCCTCCGATGATTGCAGAGGTTACGCCCTTCTGTATGGAGTCCTTGCCGAGGGAGGGGCCGACTGTCCTGTCCTCTAAGATGTGAACAGGCGCAGGCAAGGCGCCTGCACGAAGAACAATTGCGAGGTCAACTGCCTCTGCATCTGAAAAGCTCCCTGTTATAAGCGCCTTTCCGCCTGAGATCCTTTCATTTATTACAGGCGCAGAATAGACATTCCCATCAAGAATAATTGCCAGCCTCTTGTTTACATTCTCAGCCGTAACCCTCTCAAAGAGCCTCGCACCCTGTGAATTTAATGTAAGCGAGATGCAGGGCGGGGTCTTGTCGCCGCAGCTATAGCTCACCTGTGCGTATGCAACAGCATCGCCTGTCATCAATGCCTTATCCCTTAAAAGATATGGGATCCTCTCTGTCTTACCGCTCTCTTTATCCACTATCTTCTGATATGCAATTATATCGCCCTGCGGTATCTCGCCCTTTAATGCCTTCTGAATATCTGCATCATCATCTACAATCTTAAACCCCAACAATGCAGTCTTGCCTATTAACTGCTTTGCCCTTTCAATATCCTTTATACCCGGAAGCTGAATAAGTATATGCGACTCACCCTGCCTCTGTATTGTTGGCTCTGCAACCCCGAATTCATCAACCCTGTTTCTGATTGTCTCCTGCGCCTGAAGCACAGCCTGATCCTTTATCTGCTTTATCTCTTTAGCTGTTAAGGAAAGCTCTATCCTGTTGTCCGATACTTTTTTGTCAAGGTTGGGATATTCGTTTCCTATTATCTTTTCAATACTCGTCTGATCATCTTTTGTCTTTGGTTTAATAATGATTCTGTTTCCCTCTTTATTAACTGATTCTGCCGGGATATTTTTCTGGGCAAGAAGGCCATTTATATCGCTGGTTATCCTGTTTAATGTGCTGTCAACGGTCTTATCAGAATCAACGCCGAGCACAAGGTGCATCCCGCCCTGCAGATCAAGACCGAGATTTATCGTTTTTTCCAATGGATGGGCATACCATATTGACACACCCAGAACAATCAGTATAAAAATTAATTTCCATCTGAACCCTTTAGGCATTATTTACCTCCATAATAAAATCAAAAATCAAATATAAAAAATCAAAATTAAGGAATCTCGTTTTATTTTTGATTTTTACCCTGTCATTTTTATTTTTAATCTTTTATTTTTGAATTTCAATGTTTTAAGACAGCCTTACATTATTTATCACAAGATGAAAGTCGCAGCCGAGAAACTTTGCTGCCTTTCTGCATATTATCATCCTTGATAAGAATATCTCAAAATACTCCATTACATCAGATATCTTTGTGTCAATGGTCAACTCAAGTACAATAGACTTTCCCGCAGAGTCTACCTTCAACTCAGACTCTGTAGCAGCATAATTCACCCTGTCATGGATATCATAAAACCCAATAGCGCTCCCGCAGGGCGCAGACAGGGGGTCCATCTTGTTGTCAAGTATCAATGCCGCTGAGATAAGGCTTGGATTCCTCACCCTTGAGCGGTGCACATCAGATTTATCTGCAATAATAAGAGAGGCGGATATTATATTCGTCGGATCGCCTGCCTCCTCCTCGTGATTTGCAATGGCGCTCATCACAAGCACAATATCCTCTATATCCATGCCTATCTCTGTAAGTATTGGCTGGGCAAGGATAGCGCCTGCCTGACCATGATTTATCCTTCCCACCACATTCCCTATGTCATGAAGAAAACCTGCGATTGCTGCAAGCCTTGCATCTCCATCTTTATAATTCAGCCTGAGGAGAATATTCTGAGACCTTGTGCCAATGATATTGGCATGCCGCAGGCCATGCTCTGTATAGCCGATGCCGGCAAGATGGGCATCTGCCTTCTCTAAATAAACCCTTACCTTCTTGTTATTCTTTAAATCATCAAGCGTAAGTTTAGTCATAACGCTCATTCACCCATCCACTAATACAAACGCAATAAGTCCTGTTACATGATTGTGTAATGTTAATTTCTAAAATCCCCCTTAATCCCCCTTTTCCAAAGGGGGAAATTCCTTTGTCCCCCTCTTTGAAAAAGAGGGGTTAGGGGAGATTTATTTAATATAAATTAATGCGTTTGTACTATTCTTCCCCGCCATACGCCCCTGCAACTGAATCCCTTAAAATCTTAATCTTGCAATTATCCGCTATCTTGAGGGTTATGATCTTGTCAGTAATTGCATCTATTGTGCCGATCATCCCTCCTGTTGTTATCACCCTGTCGCCCTTTTTTAGCCCCTCAAGAAAGGCCTTGTGCTTCTTCTGCTTTTTCATCTGCGGCATTATGAGCACAAAATAAAAGATAGCAAAGATGACAACCCATGGTAGAAAGCTTAAATATTGGCTTGCACCCTCAGGTAAACCACCGCCTACTGCGCCAGCAGCAAAGGCATTACTAATTATTGTAAACATATCCATTTCCTCCTCCTAAGATTGAACTAATATTTTATTTCTTTTGACAAAAATTCTCTCAAGAAAATCAAAAATCAAAATTACAATGTAAATTTTAAAAATAAAGAATTATATTTTTGAAAATTTTGAGTTTTGATATGTAATTTTGCATTTTGATTTTTACATTTTCATTTACATCATCATTCACCAATTATGCGGTCTTTATAAAACTCTCTTTTGAATTCCAGAAATCTATCCTCTCTTATCGCCTCTCTGATATTCTTCATCAGGTTTAGATAATAATACAGGTTGTGTATTGTGTTAAACCTTAAAACTGATACCTCTTTTGCTAAAAAAAGATGCCTTAAATATGCCCTTGAATAGTTTTTGCAAGTATGGCACCCGCAGTTCTTATCAATCGGGCCTTCATCCTCTGTATAAGGCGCATTCTTTATATTTACAATCCCTTCTGATGTAAAGAGCGAACCATTCCTCGCATGCCTTGTAGGCATAACGCAGTCAAATATATCTGCGCCGCGATAAACCCCTTCAACCAAGTCCTCAGGCGTCCCTACCCCCATTATATATCTCGGCTTATCCTCAGGCAGATAGGGCATTACAGTATCTATTGTCTCATACATCTGCGGCTTTGTCTCTCCAACACTAAGACCGCCTATTGCATAGCCGTCAAAACCAATGTTCACTATATCATTTGCGCTAATTTTTCTCAAGTCCTGAAAAAAGCCTCCCTGAACAATGCCAAAGAGCGCCTGCCCCTCTTTTTTATGCGCCTCCTTGCACCTACTTGCCCACCTTGTTGTAAGCTCCATAGATGTCTTTGTATAGTCATAGGTTGAAGGATAAGGGATGCACTCATCAAAGGTCATTATTATATCAGCGCCGAGCGTCTCCTGTATCTCAATAGCTGTCTCTGGTGTAATAAAGTGCTTTTGTCCTCCGTCAAGATGGGACTGAAATGTCACCCCCTCCTCTGTTATCTTCCTTAGCTCATTTAGGCTAAAGACCTGAAAGCCTCCGCTGTCTGTCAGAATTGGCCTGTCCCATGATATAAACTTATGCAGGCCGCCCATCCTTTTTATCAGCTCATGCCCCGGCCTTAAAAAGAGATGATAGGTATTGCATAATATCATCTCTGCGCCAACATAAAAAAGATCCTCCTTTGATAATGTCTTTACAATCCCTGCTGTGCCTACAGGTGCAAACACAGGGGTATTTATCTCGCCATGTGAAACAGTAATCTTTCCAAGCCTTGCTCTTGTTTTTGCCTCCTTTTTTAATAAACTGAATTTCACAAGTAGACCTGTTTACATTTTCTCTGGCGCTGAAACGCCCAGTATCCCCAACGCATTCTTTATAACCTGCCTCACACCCTTCATTAATACAAGCCTTGCATCAGTTAATGGCTTGTCATCAGTAATAATCCTGTGATGAAAATAATAGTTATGAAGCAGGCCGGCAAGATTCTGCAAATAGAATGTAATCCTGTGCGGCTCCAATGCCCTTGCAGAGCCTTCAATGGTTATTGGATATAAGGCAAGCTGTTTCATTATATTCTTTTCCTCTGGGAGTTTTAACAGCCCAAAGTCCACACTATCTGCAACAGGCATCTTTATTCCCCTCTCCTCTGCCTGCTTTTCAACACTGCACAGCCTTGCATGGGCATACTGGACATAGTAAACAGGGTTTTCGCTTGACTGCTTCTTTGCAAGCTCTAAATCAAAATCAAGATGACTGTCTGAGCGCCTCATTAAAAAAAAGAATCTCGCTGCATCGCTCCCAACCTCCTGAATCACCTCCCTGAGCGTAACAAAATCCCCTGCGCGTTTGGACATGGGTACAGGCTTACCATGCCGTAGGACCGCCACAAGCTGCACGAGCAGAATATGGAGTGTGTCTTTTGGATGGCCAAATGCCTGTATTACGGCCTGCACGCGCGGTATATAGCCATGATGGTCCGCTCCCCATATATTTATGAGTTTTTTGAACCCTCGTGAGAGCTTATTCCGATGGTATGCTATATCTGTAGCAAGATATGTATAGCTTCCATCCTTTTTTATCACTACCCTATCCTTATCATCCCCAAAAGCCGTTGAACGCAGCCAGAGGGCATCATCCTTTTCATATGCAAAACCACGCTTCTTGAGCTCTTCAATAGACTTTTTGACAGAGCTGTCATCAAGGAGGCTCTGCTCGCTGAACCAGTTGTCAAAGCGAACGCCAAAATCCTCTAAATCCTTCCGAATTTCCTCAAGCAAGCGTTTTTTGCTGTGCCATGCAAAAAAGGGCTCACTTTCTTCAAATGATATATTTGGAAAGTTCAAACTAATCACTTGCGATGCGGTAGCAGCTCCTTCATTGTCAATTGGTTCTGAATAAATCCCTTTTTTTATGCCAGATATAACCGCCCTCGCTGAATCGGATATTTCGTCAATATAAGCTCCCTGATACCCATCCTCAGGAATGGGTTTGTTTATGTAACGACTGTAGACCGACTGTGCAAGAAGCTTGACCTGCCTGCCTGCGTCATTGATGTAAAACTCACGCGTTACATCATAGCCCACCGCTGCAAGCAGATTGGATAATGCATCGCCTACAGCAGCGCCCCTTCCATGACCAACATGAAGCGGCCCTGTCGGATTAGCGCTTACAAATTCAACCTGAACCTTCTCACCCTTTCCAATGTCTATTCTTCCGTAATCTTTTCCTTCCTTATCTATCTGTTTTAAGAGCTTATGATAGTACTCATCCTTTAAAAAAAAATTTATAAAACCCGGACCTGCAATATCAGTCCTGTCTATAATCCCCTTCTCATCCCTCAGGCGCCTGATAATAATCTCTGCAATATCCCTCGGCTTTTTCTTTTCTGATGCTGCAAGCGCCATTGCAACAGTAGTTGCAA
>CAKKST010000416.1 GCA_919903585.1 Nitrospiria bacterium
ATAAGCGCCTTAAGGCGGATAATCTCTTTTCTGACCCATGCCGGTTTGGGCTGACGGTGATAAAACATTTTCTTGTCTGCTCTGGCTTTTCTACGCCCAAATCTTTGAGAAAATCTTGCAGGAAAGAGAAAGGCAAAGAAGACCCGCAGCCAATGCATCAAAAGAAGCCATATCCACCACATGAACTGGAACATAAGTCCTCCCATTAATGCACAGCCCCAGCCAGATTAAATATCGGCAGATACATGGCAATCACAATGAATGCCACAATTATACCCATAAATATCATTATAACAGGCTCAATTAAAGTAGTAAGCCTCGTTAGCTTTAAATCTATTTCTTCTTCCTGTATTTCTGAGATATTATTTAACATCTCCTCAAGCGAGCCGCTCACCTCGCCAACAGCTATCATCTTCAATGCCATCTTTGGCATGATCCCAGTCTTTTCAAAGGCCGCTGATAGTGTGCCTCCTCCTTTAATTATATCTATTGCCTCTCCCAATCTGGAGGAGATGACCCTGTTTGTAATGGCCTTTGCTATTATCTCCATAGCAGTAACAAGGGGTATACCGCCTTTTAAGAGCGTAGATAGTGTCCTGTTAATTCTCACAATAATATCCTTGATTATAATATCCCCTGCAACAGGAAGACTTAATATCCATTTATCAGAGATTAATCTTCCCCTTTCAGACCTGACAGCAATTTTCAAAAGGATGATTAAGAGAATTATACCTGCTATGAGAAAATATATTTTTGTCTTAATAAAATCTACTGTACTTAAGAGTATCCTCGTTGCAGGAGGAAGCTCCTTGCCGTAACCTGCATAGATACCAGAGAATGTGGGCATAACATAAAAGAGGAGAAAGAGGACTACGATAATACTCACTGTAATAAGAAAGGCAGGATAGGCAATAGCGCTTTTTATCTTTTTTCTTAAGGCAAGCATTTTCTTTAAATAGGTTATATATCTCTGAATAATCTCTGGAAGATCCCCTGTCTGCTCACCTGTTCGTATAGAGGCAACATAGAGTTCAGGAAATATCTTAGGGTGTTTGCTCATGGCATCAGATAGTGATGCCCCTCCCTTTACATCTTTTTTTATACTTAATAGCGCCTTCTGGAATGTGGGATCTGTAACCCGTTCCACAAGTATATCCATGGAAGCGAGGATCGGCAGGCCTGCCTTGATAAGGGCGAGGAATTGCTGATTAAATGCGAGGAAGTCCTGAGAGCTTGCAGATCTTCTGAATGAGGAAAGGCTAAAAGAGGATAATCCCTTTTTCTTAATATAAAAAACTAAACTTCCCTCACCCTCTAACCTGCTCCTTAATGCCTCTTCACTCTCTGCTTCTAACTTATCCTCTATTACTGTGCCATTTTCCTTTGCTATTTTATACTCAAAGAAAGGCAAAAGATACCTCCTTAGAGTCATTTATAATACAGTTATTCTAATTTTTCAATGTTTTTTTTCAATTGTCTTGTGAGCCTCCACAAGTATTCTCCTAATTATCTTGACCTTAGGTTTACTATGGATTTTTCACTTCTAACCTTGTCAAAAGGCACAATGAGGGGTATAATTATATTAGTAAAGATAGGAGGCAATGGGGGAAGGGGTTGAAAAAATCACTTTTAATCGTTGATGATTCCAAATCCATAAGGGACGCTGTCCGCAGTACCCTGAATGACGCCGGGCTTTTTACCGAGATCATTGAGGCAGAGAACGGCGTAAAGGCCCTTGATATCTTATTGAAAAGTAAGATAGATTTCATCATATCCGATGTTATCATGCCCGGGGTGGACGGCTATAAATTAATCTCCACAATAAAAAATCAGGAAAAATACCAGAACCTGCCAGTAATAATGCTAACCGGCCAGAAAGACTCTGTTGACAAGATCAAGGGCCTTGAATTAGGCGCCAATGACTATGTAACAAAGCCCTTTGATCCCGGAGAACTGATAGCAAGGGTAAAGGTGCTTCAAAGGATGCAGGAGCTGCAGGAAGAGCTTATCCAGAAAAATCTTATGCTTGAATCCATGAATAAGAAGCTTGAGAAGATGGCAATAACCGATGAACTCACCGGCTTATATAACAGAAGGTACTTCTTTATGAGATTTGAGCCAGAATTTGAAAGATGCAAAAGATTCAAGCAAAGCCTTATTTGTATCCTGATAGATATTGACCATTTCAAGAAGGTCAATGATACCTATGGTCATCAGGTCGGAGACATTGTCCTGAAAAAACTTGCCAAGATACTTATGGATAAT
>CAKKST010000417.1 GCA_919903585.1 Nitrospiria bacterium
CTGAAAAAAGTGCCTGTCCTTTTTGGGAATAACAACTGTTTTGCTTTCCATATATCTTTTCACAAGAACATCAACATCCTTATCCAAAACAGCATTCAATACCCTGTCATCATATTCATCAATACCTGCATAAAGCCTGTTCAGCGTAAAGACAATCCTCTTAGGGAACATGGCAGGCTCTATAAAGACATGGTTGATACCATGATATCTGGAAATATGATAAAGAAGCTGAGGCGCAATAAAACCACCGAGCTCCTGAACCACACAGCCGATATTATTTTCTTTAAATACCTTATCAATTATTGCATAGTATTGAATAACCTTGTTGTGCAAAAACGACTCATCCTTTCTGTTGGCTGTAAGCATCTCATGAACAACAATGTCCCTTATCTTAACCTCAAGCCCCACCTCTATCCCGCTCAGGGTAAGGTGAGAATAATCCTTCTCCTCAATCTGCCGCTTTATCTTGTGCAGGCTGAAATACGGTATCCCCTCTCTCTCCAGAATATCGTCTCCAGCCTCATGAAAGGTCAGAAAGGCAACAGAAACCCCTTCATCTTCTCTCAATCTCTTTGCTATAGGGGCAAAGAAAACCACCTCCTGTACAGCTATTATTGCAAAAAGAATGTCATAGTTCATATTTTTCAACACTAACTGCCTCATTTCTATAATGAATTTTAAATTATACCATAATTATCACAAAATAAAAATATACTCTTTTCAGTTTTTTTTATAAGTAATTTTAAAAGGTTTTTGGAGAGATAAGAGTTGCTATCTTATCAGGTCTGTGTGCCCAGTTATAAGGTCTTAGCCCTTCTAACTGGGTAAAACAATAAGAAAAATACAACAGCCATAATAGCAGTCCTTATTATAAAGGTCTGAAATACTGCGCTCCCGTCACCAAAGAAACCTACCACTAAATGATATAAGAGAAAAAAATAAAGGCTGACAAGAAATATCCTTCCCCTGCTATCCTGTATCTTCTGGCAGTCATCTAATAATCTGCTTAAATACCATCCTAAAAATCCTGCAATTATCGGGATAAGAATCACGCCAAAATACCAGAAATTTATATATGCCTCACCTGCCAACCCTACCCTTGGGCCCCCTGAGGTTTCAGGATTTAGGCCAAACAGCCTTAATGTGACCCTACCAATCTGATATTCCTCCTTAAACGCAAAATATGCTGTTGGAATAAAACAGAGGAGTCCTGCAATAAATGTTTTACCTTTGTAAAATTCCTTTTCCTGATGCTCAAAATTATATATCAATCTTGCAGAGTCCCGTATCTGTATGCCAAAGGCATTTACAAGAACCCTTAAGATATCGCTTCTTTTTGCAGAAATAGTATTATTATTTGCATCTACTTTTGGTGTTTCTTTTATAGCCTCCTGTGTTTGATCCAACGAAGAAGCTTTCAGGAAAGGCCTGTTGATGCGCAGTGGATCAGCCATAACAGCTATGTACAGGGCAAGGGGCAGAATAACTGCTGCAGTTATTATTACAGATTTAGACACCCTTCGTGAAAGGATTATTCCTCCAAAGACTGTTATAAGGCTGAAGGTTATTTCACCTCTTTTCATTGTTGCTATTAAAGGAATAATAGTAAAAATATATAACGGCAGAAGCAGAAATACCCTTCTAATATCCGCTGATGTAATCATTGACAGCAGGATTATAAAACTCATTATTGCCAAAAGCTGCTGGCCAGCGGTATAAAACGGCCTTAGCGGTATATACGAATCTGTAAAGCCTTCAAAATATTTTGCCGAGGTATTTATTGGCGTAGTATTGAAATATGGGATATTGCCTGTCTTAAAAAATGTCAGCATTAAAACTAAGAAGCCCAATAAAGAAAATAAAAAAAGAATGATAAAGAGCCTTGCATTGGATGTCTGCTCCCAGCGATGAAGGATATCCAATGCAAATCTGTTAATCTCTTCTTTAAAAAAAACCCTCTTTTTTATCCTGTATAATAAAATAACAGTAATCAGGAAAGAGATAAGGGCTATGCATATTAACCATGATGCCTTCTTAACAGCAAAATAATCACCATTCTCCAGTTCAAGCGAAAATGGGATCAGGAACGCACCAATAATAAACGGGACAACCACCATTAGTA
>CAKKST010000418.1 GCA_919903585.1 Nitrospiria bacterium
TGGAGCGGTCATAAGGCGTGTTTCAATGGCCCTCTTGATACGATTCCTCAGCTTTGCATCAAGCGATGGGATGTCAACCGCCTTAACATCAGGATGGTATCTCAGTTCAAAAGGCAAGTCTACCAGACCTCGCTGTGTTTTAGACTCTTTGATTTACGAAAGGTCTGCTCCCTCATTTCAGCAAATTGTGAGAGCGCAATATCTTCTTCTATCTCTAAGGCTTCTTTCACAAGATCCCGCACTTTTAATGATAGAGAAACCCCGTCTCTTTCAGCAAGCAGCTCTATAGTATGAAAGAGCGGCTTCTCCAGCACGACATTTATTCTTGGACTTTTTACCGTCATATTCCTTTACCTCCAGCCATAGTGTAACACTTTTGACACACCATGTCAAGCCGCATACCCAAATCTGCCGATAAGAATAAGGATAATAAATAAGTATTGTGCAATCAAGGCTCTTGACGACTTTTTCAACAGCCGGATAGAATTAAAGGGTTTTTTCAAGAAATATTATTGCAATATCCACCACTTAAATCCATTGCAATAAAAAGGAAATTTTGTTAGTATTGAGGTAGAAATAGAAGGAGGTTAGTGGTGAGGCTTTCAAGTGAACGTATTGCTATCCTTTCAAAGACGCTGGCAGATAAACTTATAGAAGGAAAATATCTTGAACCAGTGATTCCAAAAGATCAGATTATTGCGAAGATGGAGCATATCATTAGAGAGGAATTGATGATTGAGGATAAGATAAATCAGGAGGTAAAGGGGCTTTTATCCGCATACGAAAGGGAGATTGAGAGGGGAGATATTGATTACAATAAAATGTTTAATATGATTAAGAACAAACTGATTAAGGAGCGGGGGCTGGTTCTGTAATGATACTTTCTGATGATAAAATAAATCATATTTCCCATTTAATACTTGAAGGGATAAAAAAAGAGAGGCTTGCAAAGCTGATTGATGATGAGGTAATCGCCCTGCGGGAGATAAAAAAGATCATCTTCACAGAGCTGAAAATGGATGATGAGATAGATGCTATAGTGCGAAAGAAGCTTGAGTCCTATTCAAGGAAGATTGTTGAAAAGAGTCCTGAATGGGATGTGTTATACCAGAAATTTTTTAAAGAGGAATTAAAAAAGAAGAGGAGGTGATATAAATGAAAAGGCTGCTTGTTATATTATTTGCCTCCATCCTTTTATTAGGCATCATTTCCCCTCTCTTTGCAGACCACAGGGGCAGGGGACGTATCTATATCGGGCCTGTTATCAGGGTTTATCCTTATGACCCGTACTGGTATCCGTATGATCCATATGATCCATACTGGTACAGGTATCCGCCGCCTCCGCCGAACTGGGGCTATGTAGATACAGATGTAGAGCCTGAAGAGGCAAAGGTGTATCTGGATGGAAAATATATTGGCATTGCAGATGACTATGACGGTTTTCCGAGGTATCTTTCTGTCCCGCTCGGCAGCCATAAGATTGAATTTAGGATGGAGGGTTATGAGACCTTTTCACAGGAGTTCTATATAAACCCCGGGCAGATGATAAACATAGATATGAAGATGATTAAGGGTAATGGTATGAAGAGAGAGGCGCCTAAAGTAGAAGAGCCTGCAAAGGAGCATGGAATTATCTCTTTGGAGCTTGAGCCTGTAAGTGCAGAGGTCTTTGTTGATGGCACATTAGTTGGAACAGGTGAGGATTTAAAAAAGAAGGGTGGTGAGCTTGAGCTTTCCATAGGGAGGCACAGGCTTGAGTTCAAAAAGGCAGGCCACAAGACTCAGGCCATTGAGATAGAGATAAAGGATGGCAAGGCATTCCATCTTGGGATAAGGCTGGAGAGGGAATGAGGATAAACGAGATATTTAAGAGTATTCAGGGCGAGTCAAGCTCTGCAGGACTGCCTGTAGTCTTTGTAAGACTGACAGGATGCAATCTGCGATGCCAGTGGTGCGATACAGAATATGCTTATGACGAAGGCGTTAATGTAACCGTTGATGAGGTGATGGAGAAAATTGCTGCCTTTGGATTGAAATCTGTACAGATTACCGGCGGCGAGCCGCTTTTGCAGGAAGAGGTGTATGAGCTTATGAACAGGCTTTTTGACTTGGGTTACATTGTTTCTGTTGAGACAAATGGGAGTATAGATTTAAGCAGGGTTGATAACAGGGTGATTAAGATTGTGGATATTAAGTGCCCAAGCAGCGGTGAATCAGGGCAGATGTATTTTAATAATCTCAATTATCTGTTAAAAACAGATGAGGTAAAATTTGCACTCAAAGACAGGGATGATTATAATTGGGCAAAAGAGATAATTAAAAGGTTTAAACTTTTAGAAAAATGCAGTATACTTATCTCGCCTGTATTCGGCGAGGTTGAGCCGAGGCAATTGGCAGAGTGGATATTAGAGGATAATCTTAATGTAAGGCTTCAGATTCAGCTTCATAAGCTTATATGGCACCCCGAGATGCGGGGAGTATAAAATAAAATATCGGAGGTTTTTTATGGCAGATGTTGTTAAGTTAAAAGAGAAGGTTGTCAGGCTGCAAGAAAGGGTAAAGAAGTTTAGCGGTGATGATCCAAAGAAAAAGGAGATTCAAAAAAAATTACGTAAAAGACTAAAGAAGACACAGAGGAGGGTGAAGTCTATAATTTCTGTTGAGGCAAGATTAAAGGCAAAGCTTGCAGGCAAGAAGGCGGCAGTTGCAGAGGAGAAGAAGGAAGAACCAAAGGCAGCAGAAGGGGCATAAAAAATATAGAATATGTTAAAGTTCAGTAAGAAGCCAATTAAGCCAGAGAAATATCTTTTACACCTTTGAGGAGAGGGTAACAGACCTGTATCTGGATTTTAAACATATTTTTGATGAGTATAATAGAGAGTTTGCCCATCAGATGAAAAATGGCACAGCCTTTGAAAGTATTATATGCTCAACAAAATAAAAGATTGTTTTAAGAAAGATAAGGCGCTATATACCTTTCATGCTAAAGAAGAGATGAGGACTGAAGAATTTGGGCTAATTAAGGATCAGGAGATTTACGAGGCAATAATGGATGGTGAAGTAATTGAATTCTATCCTCAGGATGAGCCATATCCAAGTTGCCTAATATATGGTAAGACTATAAAAGAAAGGCCATTGCATATAGTTTGTGCATATTCTGAAGCAGATAACCTGACAATTATTATTACAGCCTATCAGCCGGATGAGAATCTGTGGTTGGATTATAAGAGGAGGAAGATATGAGGTGTGTTGTTTGCAAGAGTGAAGATATTGTAAAGAAAAGCGTTGAAGAGGAGATCAAAAAAGATAAAGATATTATTTTTATTCCTATTGTGACGCTTGTTTGCCAGAATTGCGGAGAAAGGTATTTTGACAGGCGCACCATCCGATTCCTTGAGGAGATAGAAGATAAAGTTAAAAAGAGTGAAGTGAATTTAAAGAGTGTCGGAAAGGTTTTAAAGGTAGTGGGACTGTAGTAAGTTGGCTTCCATCCACCAAAAGGGGATGACATGAGGCATATTTTTATAATCATTAAATGACAATTTTTTTATTTTGGAAGAAATATAGAATATATCTGCTACCTCTTTTTCTTTTTCTCCTTCTTTCCTCCTGTGCAGGGCCGAAGAGGGCAGGGTATTACAAAGAGGGCTTTACTGAGCGCGGCCTTGCCTCATGGTACGGAGAGCAATTTCATGGCAGGAAGACTGCAAACGGCGAGGTATATGACATGTACAAACTCACAGCAGCCCACAAGACCCTTCCGCTCGGTGTATATGCAAGGGTAACAAATTTAGAGAATGGGAAAGAGGTTAAAGTAAAGGTAAATGACAGAGGCCCCTTTATAAGGGGCCGTTTTTTAGACCTCTCATACGGCGCTGCAAAAGAGCTTGGCATGGTGGAGGCAGGGGTTGGCAGGGTGGAGTTAGAGATAATTGGAAATGTGCCATATCAGACAGCAAAGGGTAAGGCTTCAGCAGGGAGGGTCAGCAGTGCTGGGTTGTTTACAATCCAGGTCGGCGCCTTTGTGGAAAAGGAAAATGCAGTAAGGCTGAAGTCTCTTCTGGAAAACAGGTATAAAGATGTCCACATAGTTTCATATGATACTAATATCCAGAAATTTTATCGTGTAAGGGTAGGGGCATTTGAGAGCGAAAAAGATGCACTTAAAGTAGCAGACGAGCTTGAGGCACAGAATTATACAATATTTATTACAGTAAGAGACTAATGAATGTCAGTCGCTCGCAATGGCAAGAGTGACGTTATAAAGTGGAGTAAGAAGTGGGTCATAAAGACCATAAAGAAAAGGCTGTAAAGAATGTTAATTGCATGGTTATCACTGTGAGTGATACGAGGACTGAGGAGACAGATTCAAGCGGCCGGTTGATTCAGAGGCTTCTTAAAGAGAATGGGCACACAATTAAGTATTACAAGATTGTAAAGGATGAGCCGGAACAGATTAAGGGCGCAATTAAACAAGGCGCTACTGATGATAATCTCCATGCAATTATTATAAATGGCGGCACAGGTATATCTAAAAGAGACACGACATTTGAGGCAATAGATGGCCTCCTTGAAAAGAGGCTGAACGGCTTTGGCGAGCTTTTCAGGTATCTTTCATATAAGGAGATAGGCTCTGCTGCGATGACGAGCAGGGCAGCGGCAGGAGTATATAAGGAGAAGATAATATTTTCCACCCCCGGCTCAGAAGGCGCTGCGAGGCTTGCAATGGAGAAACTGATCCTTCCTGAGATCGGCCATCTGGCGTGGGAGGCTGGCAGATAGTGGACTTTGTTGTCCACAAGCATCATGCAACGCATCTGCACTATGACCTCAGGCTGGAGATGGATGGGGTTTTAAAAAGCTGGGCTGTGCCAAAGGAGCCGCCGTTAAAAGAGGGGACAAAGAGGCTTGCCATTGCAGTGGAAGACCATGAGCTCAGTTACAAAGACTTTGAGGGTGTAATACCAGAAGGGCATTATGGCGCTGGCAAGGTAGAAATTTGGGACAATGGCGAATATACACTGGAGGAAAGGGAGAAGAACAAGATAGTTGTAGAATTTAAAGGCAAGAAACTTAAAGGAAGATATGCATTGATACACACCAACAACGACCAGTGGCTGTTTTTTAAGACGAGGTAAAAATGGCTCAGGAAAAAGAGCAGATAAAGGAAAGGCCAAAGGCTGATAAGAGAAAGTCCCTGCGGACACATCTGCTTGTCCTGAAGGTGCAGGGGAAATACAGCAATAAGTCTTTCTTTGGTTATGCAAAGAATATCAGCCGGAGCGGTCTCTTTATTTCCTCCTTCACCCCAAAAGAGGCGGGCGAGCGTTTTCCTCTTGAGTTTACCCTTCCTGATACAGATATTATGATCCGCTGTACAGCGGAGGTAATATGGGCAAGGCGCTTTGCTCCACAGATGCACCTTAAGGCAAATTATGAGCCGGGCATGGGGCTTAAATTCCTTGATCTTTCAGAGGATAAGAAAAAGATTATAGATGAGTGGGTAAAGAAGGAAAAATAGACTTATTTAAATAATATCTCATCCTCAAATTCAAGATAGACCTTCTTTGCATTTCTCGGTAAAAGATCGGGCCTTCCTAATTCATTATACTTTGGCATCTTTATCTCATTTATTGTTTGCTGCAGGCTCTTTCCATTTTCTATATATTTCTTAACCTCTGCCCGCAGGTCTTCTATAAATTCCCTTGATTTTGCAATACCAGTTTTATCGCTGACATGACCGTGCCCAGGGATAACAAGATTTACATCAAGGGCGTCCATCTTCTTTAAGGTCTCAACAAGGTCGCCGCTGTGGCCGTCTCCAATAAAGGGCAGGCGGCCGTTGTTTACAAGGTCACCCGCAAAGACCACCTTTTCATCAGGGACATACACAATTGCATCGCCGTCTGTATGGCCTCTTCCAAAATATAAGACCTCTATCTTCCTGCCGCCAAGATGTATTGTGAGTTTGTTATTAAATGTTACCATTGGAAGGATAACCTCTGCATCATCAAAGAGCTTGCCGAGCCTTTCACGGAACATCTTTATTGCAAATTCACCGCGATCTAAAATATGCGCCCGTGTATTTTCATGGGAGATGATAACAGCAGTATCCTTAAAGACCTGATTTCCGAAAAAGTGATCAGGGTGAAAGTGGGTGTTGATTACATATTTAACAGGTTTGTTCGTAACCTTCCTTATCTCTGAAAGCAGTTTTCTTCCGAGGTCAGGTGTTAATTGTGTATCAACAACCACCACACCCTCATCTGTTACAATAAATCCACAGTTTGATATAAAGCCCTCATTGGACTTGGTTATCTCATCCATATATCCGAGATAGGCATAGACATTATTTGTAACCTTCTTGATGCCTGTCTCGGCGGATGCTGAAAGCGGCGCTGCAACAATTAAAATAATGGATGCAATTATACAGAATAGATATCCCATCTTTAACCCTCTTTCTTAAATCTCCCTTTCAGCTTCTTCATTATCTTAGGCATTGTGGTATATTCCTTTACAGATATTCAGACCCTTTGTAAAATTTGGGTCATCATTTAGCGCCTTTAATCCTTTATCAGCAAGCCTTTTAATATATGGCATGGTTGCATTGGTGAGTGCAAAGGTGGATGTTCGTGGCACAGCGCCCGGGATATTTGTTACGCCATAGTGAATCACACCATCTACCTCATATATCGGCTGTGAATGGGTTGTGGGTCTGATGGTCTCCACGCATCCGCCCTGATCAATGGATACATCCACAATAACCGAGCCTTTTTTCATCTTCTTAACCATTTCTTTTGTAACAAGCATTGGCGCCCTTGCGCCTTTAATCAGGACAGCGCCAATAACAAGGTCGGATTCAATGACAGATTTTTCTATGTTATATGGATTTGATACAAGTGTCTCCACCCTGCCCCCGAATATATTATCTATGAATCTCAGCTTATCTATTCCCCTGTTGATAATCGCAACCTCTGCGCCAAGTCCAACAGCAATCCTCGCTGCATTAATCCCAACAATGCCCCCGCCGATAATAGTAACCTTACCCCTCTTTACTCCGGGCACACCGCCCAAAAGTTTGCCAATGCCGCCTGAAGGTTTCATCAAATAATGCGCACCTATCTGAACAGAGAGTCTGCCAGCAATCTCGCTCATGGGAGTAAGTATTGGCAATGTCCCATCAACAGCCTCAACTGTTTCATAGGCAATGAAGGCAGCGCCGGTCTTAACAAGTGCATGAATAAGCTCCCTGTCTGCTGCAAGATGAAGAAAGGTAAAGATTATATGGTTTTCTTTTATTAGAGGATACTCTGCTGACTGAGGTTCCTTTACCTTTACTATCAGCTCTGCCTTATCAAAGACGCCTTTTGCATCTCCGATGATCTCTGCCCCAGCATCTTTATATTCTTCATCTGAAAATCCGCTCCCGCTGCCAGCGTCCTTTTGGATAAGCACCCTGTGGCCGTCCTTTACCAATTGGCTGACACCTGACGGGGTTATGGCCGCCCTGTATTCGTTGTCCTTTATTTCCTTTGGGACACCGATGATCATCGGCTACTTTTTTACATCTATTTATATATAAAGTCAATGTAAAATTTTGGTTCTTTGCTGGTTTGAAAACATAATCTCTCATATGGTCATTCCTGCGAAAGCAGGAATCCAGAAAATATATGTAGGGGCAATTCATGAATTGCCCCTACTAGATTCCGCATCAGGTGCGGAATGACATTTTTGTAACTAAGCTGATTCCCGCTGGAGTTTACCCCTCTGAAAGCAGGGGCGGGAATGACGGAATAGAAAATATGTAAGGAATACTTTTAATCATCCTTTATAAATCTACTCCAATAATAGCAATAATGCCATGACCCCGATCCCCATTATAATAGAGATAAGCTGCCATAAGGATCTTGATGCCCTGACCTCATGTTGAAGCTCAGGGATGAGATCAGAGCCTGCAATATACAAAAAGCCGCCTGCTGTAATCGGCAATAGTGCCAATGTATAGCCTTCAATATACGACCCTATAATCAATGAGATGACTGCGCCGAGGACAGCAGATAGGGCAGACAGGAAATTGTATGTCATCGCCTTTCTTATAGAAATGCCGCCATGAAGGAATACGCCAAAATCTCCTATCTCCTGAGGTATTTCATGTAATATGACAGCAAGTGAAGTTGTTATTCCAATAGGGATGCTTACAATGTAGCTCGCGCCAATAAGCAGTCCGTCAATGAAGTTATGCACAGTATCACCAATCAGGTTCATGGTAACCAGTGGATGGGGATGGTCTTCTGATGTGGGGATATGGCAGTGCCTCCAACGGATAAACTTTTCCAGAACAAAGAAGATGAGGATGCCGAGCAGGATATAGAGAGACGTGATAAGATTTATACCGAGCCTTTCAAATGCCTCGGGGAGGAGATGTATAAAGACATCGCCAAAGAGTCCGCCAATGGCAAAGCTTACAAGAAAGATCAGGATATTCTTTAATCTTTCCCTATCAAAAGAGAGGCCTAAGATGCCGATAAAGGAGATTATGCTGATTATAAATACACTTCCTAATGTATATACCCAGATTTCCATGCTGTCCTTATTTGCCAAAGAATCTAAAGAGGTAAAGGATTAATGATAGAATGATGCTTATAATTATTGAGGTGACAATTGGAAAATAGAAGCGGAAATTCTCCCTCTCTATCACAATATCTCCCGGCAGCCTTCCGAGTGGAAAGAATTTCCCTCCTATCTGCCAGAGAAGTCCGATTACTATAAGAATTATCCCGATGGTGATTAATATCTTAGTTATCGGATTCATCCTTCCAATATCCCTTTTTTCTTGTTTGTAGTTTGTAGGGGCGAACGGCCGTTCGCCCCTACTACTCATAACTCCCTCATTATACGCCAGTTCATATACTTTGCGCCTGATATTGCGCCGATAAAGATAAAGATCATTGTGAGGATGCTCCCGACTGAAAGGGTTGAGATTCCGCTCAAACCCTGACCAATATTGCATCCCATAGCCACAATTGCGCCGAATCCCATGAGCAGGCCTCCCACAAGGTTGTATTTAAATTGCTGGAGCGTTGGCGCAACCCAGTTAAATGTCCTTGTATAGAGGGCAGCAATGAGAGAACCAA
>CAKKST010000419.1 GCA_919903585.1 Nitrospiria bacterium
GGGACAATTATGACTGCACGCATGTTGTCTTCAAGCCCAAACAAATGAAACCGGAAGAATTGCTGGAGGGAGTGAACTGGCTCTGGAACAGGACACTCTCTCATACATCAATCTGGAAGAGGCTTATTGGCACACCGCAGTTTTTGTATTTTGTGGTGATGAACTATGCAATGAAATATCTTCATAAAAAGATTCATCCGATTGTGGACACGCCAATGTGGATGAAAGAAGGCTATAAAAGGGATGCGGCTCAAGATAATCTATCCAACGCATAAAGGAAATCCAAAGGCAATGGGATTTACAATCCCCTATGTCCTCCCCTATCTTGCGGCAATAACACCAAAGGGGATTGATGTGGAACTGGTAAATATGCTCCGCGAGGAGATTGATTATAACAATGTGCCTGATATTGCTGCTATCAGCGTAAAGACGCCAATGGCAAATGAGTCATACATGATTGCAGACAGATTCAGGGAGAAGGGGGCAAAGGTTGTGTTAGGCGGACATCATGTATCTGCAATGCCGATTGAAGCAGCAGGACATGCAGATGCAGTATTCATCGGCGAGGCAGAGGAGACATGGCCGAGATTTTTAAATGATCTTCAAGAAAGAAAGGCTAAAAGATTTTATGTTGCAGGATCGTATCACGATACAAAGGATTTACCTGAGAAGGAGACATTTATTGCACCAAAGAGACCTGAGCTTTCATCTGGTGTGCCATTTGCCCGGAGGGATTTGTTAAAGAGCAGATATCTCTTTGATTCTATTGTAAGCACAAGGGGATGTCCATATGCCTGTAAGTTCTGCGGGACAACAGGTTTCTATGGAAACAAAGTTCGGCACCGGCCAGTTAATGATGTTGTGAATGAATTGATGACAATGGGCAGGTTCTGGTTTTTGGGTGATGATGATATATTCAATGACCTTGATTATAGATACGAGCTTTACTCAAGGATTAAAGAGAAGAAGGGTTTTAACAGGTGGCACGGCGCTGGGACGCTTTCTATCGGATACGATAAGGATGGCGATAAGGTATTAAAAAAGGCAGCAGAGAGCGGGCTCTTTGCTGCCTTTGTCGGCATAGAGTCTGTCAATGAACTTACACTAAAAGAGACAGGCGTTACATCAAAGCTAAGGCAGCAGACAGAGAATATAGATTTTGAAAGGATAAAGTCTGCTATAAAAAAGATTCAGTCCTATGGCATATTAGTAATTGGCTTCTTTGTCCTTGGTTTTGATACTGATACAGAGGATACCTTTGATAAGACATTGGCATTCTGCGACGAAACAGGCATAATACCAATTCCATTTCTGCTTGTTCCATTGCCTGGCACAGCATTATGGGATGAATATAAGGACAGGCTCTATCACAGTAGTTCATGGGAAAACTGGGATGCGTGCCACAGCCTTTACAGGCATCCAATGATTGGACAAAAGGAGATGGAAGGGCTTTTATATAAGCTGAGAAAAAGCGCCTATACATATAATCGTATTATGAAGAGATTGAGGCCGGGTTCGCTTGGGACAATGATTGCAGGATTATCAATGCAGATGGGATTGAAAAATACCTTTGAGGCGGATTGGAGAAGGGTGAGGGGGACTTAGACCCCTCTCCCTACCCTCTCCCGCAAGGGGAGAGGGGAAACATCTCTGCAACAAGGGGTTGCAACCCCTTGTTATTTCCCCTCCCTTGATGGGAGGGGATTAAGGGGAGGGTG
>CAKKST010000420.1 GCA_919903585.1 Nitrospiria bacterium
ATTACTTCCTTAAAAAATACTCCATCATTGTATGCGCCGGATTAAACATCCTCCCCTTTTCGCATGTCGCCTCATCAAAGGCGCCATCTACCTTACCCTGCTTCTTTGAATTAAATATCAAAACCGGCACAGGGTCTGCAGTATGCGTCTTCGTGGATAAAGGCGTCCTGTGGTCACATAATACCATAATCTTATAATCGCCAAACTCCTTTATCCCTTTCATTACAGTACCCACAACAAGATTGTCAAAATCCTCAATAGCCTTGATCTTGCCTGCCATATCACCATTGTGGCTTGCCTCATCCGGCGCCTCTACATGGACATATACAATGTCCTTCTTCTTTAACTCGTTTAAGGCATACTCGGCCTTGCCCTTGTAATTCGTATCTATATATCCTGTTGCGCCGGGGACATTAATAATATCAAATCCTGCGTATATGCCAAGCCCCTTCATTAAATCAACTGCTGATATCATTGCGCCTTTTAATTTAAATTTATCCTCAAACTTCGGCATCTGCGGCGCCTTGCCCTGACCCCAAAGCCATATGCAATTTGCAGGCTTTTTGTTTTCCTTAATCCTGTCTTCATTCACATGATGGAAGCGAAGGACATTTACAGACAGGCCTATCAGCCTCTTCAATATATCATCACCATCGCCCTTTGGCAGATATTCACCTATGCTTTTTCCGGAGATATCATGCGGAGGTGTGCACCTTACCTTAACCTTACCGCCCCTCCATACCATCAGGTGCCTGTAGCTTATCCCTGAATAGAATATTATGTCTTCAGTCCCGATCTGATTATTTATCTCCCCTATAAGTTCCATTGCCTCATCTGTTGTAATATGGCCTGCACTGTAGTCATCCATGATAAGATGAGAGTTCAGGCTCTCAATGTCATAGCTATTATTTTTTGTCTTCAAGGTAACGAGGTTGCATCTATACGCCACATCATCCTTATCAAGGACTATGCCTATGCTTGCTGCCTCAAGCGGAGACCTGCCTGTGTAATATTTCTTAGGGTCATAGCCGAGGATAGCAAGATTTGTTACATCACTCCCCGGAGAGAAGCCGTCAGGCGTTGTCTTTGCCATACCCACCTCGCCATTTCTCGCAAGCTCATCCATGTTTGGCGTATTTGCTGCCTGCATGGGCGTCCTGTTGCCGAGCTCGGCTATCGGATAATCACCCATCCCGTCACAAAGTAATATAATGTACTTCATAGCTCCTTTCCCATTCTAATGTAATTTTTTAAAATCCCCCTTAATCCCCCTTTTTCAAAGGGGGAAATTCCTTTATCCCCCTCTTTGGAAAAGAGGGGTTAGAGCCTGCCCCTGCATGTATTAAGCAGGGGGGAGATTTATTTGATATAAATTATTGCGTTTGTATTAGTTGATTAGGTTAATTAAATAACCAGTAAACTTAATCAACCAAGTCAACATGTCAACGATATCAATACCCCAGTACCTTCAGCACCTCTCCTATCTCTGCCTTTACTGTTATTGGCCTTTGTGATACCTTGATTGCAATATCTGCATCCTTCAGGCCGTGGCCTGTTAAGG
>CAKKST010000421.1 GCA_919903585.1 Nitrospiria bacterium
ATTTTACAAGGCCGAGCCTGTTGCTTACACGCAAAACATGGGTATCCACAGCAATCGCAGGTATATTAAATGCTGCACTGAGGACAACACTCGCTGTCTTTCTGCCAACACCGGGCAGGCTCGTCAACTCCTCCATTGTGGAGGGAACCTTGCCGCTAAAATCAGAGACGAGCTTTTTTGCAGCATTTATTATCATCTTTGCCTTGTTCTTATAAAAACCTGTTGGCCTGATTTCCTGCTCAAAGGTCTTTATATCTGCATCGGCATAGTCCTTTGCTGTGCGGTATTTTTTAAAGAGTTTTTCTGTAACCTCATTCACCCTAACATCTGTGCACTGTGCAGAGAGGATTGTTGCAACAAGAAGCTCAAGAGGATTGTTAAACTTAAGGGCAATCTTTGGGTTAGAATATTTTTTTAGAAGAAGTTCTGTTATCCTTTTTCCATCTGACATGGTCATTTCAAAATGATTATATCAGATATATGTCATCAACATCAACATCAACATCCTTCCATGCGCCTTTTGCCTTTTTAAAGCCTTCAAGTGAAGCCTTTCTTTCTTTGACTAAAAATTCTGTTCTATTTTGGCTTGACAGTAATGTGATTTTGTATTGACCTTTTTTCACAAGGGGAATATACTTTTTATGCCTGCAATGATGAGGCTGTTTATACGGCTCATGCAGGGCTTAATATAAAGGGATTGTGGATTATAAAGTGCGGGTTATTAAGGCAGTGGATGGTAGAAACTGATATTTCAAGGCTTGGCGCTTTTCCTTTCTCTAAATGAGGAGACTGATATGGAAAGCTCTATAATTCCACAACAGATTATAGAAAGCAAAATACTTTTTATCAGAGGCAAAAAGGTAATGCTTGATAGAGACCTGTCTATACTCTACGACGTTGAGACAAGGGCATTGAATCAGGCTGTTAGGAGGAATATAAAACGTTTCCCTGAAGATTTTATGTTTCAGTTAACAAAAGAAGAAATGGAAATTTGAAAATCACAAATTGTGATATCCAATAAAGACAAAATGGGATTAAGAAAAAGACCCTACGCCTTCACCGAAAACGGCGTGGCTATG
>CAKKST010000422.1 GCA_919903585.1 Nitrospiria bacterium
ATTGCAATCAAATGCCTTTTTTTAATCTTGCTTATTAGTCTTGCTGCATATTCCTTTTCTTTCTCAGGAATATTAATTTTAAAATCCTTTTTGGTTATATCTGCACCAAGCTCTTTTGCGATGAGGAGGTATCTATCAACTGCGTGCATCTCAATTGGAGGATGAGAGACATTATAATTATAAAAGATTGGACTGAACTCCCTTGCATTGGCAAAGCCAATGCGGTAATCCGCGCCTGAAAGATATGCAATTATTCCGCTTCTAAAAAGCCCCTGCAGGTCTATTATTAAATCAAATCTTTTTTGTCTTAATCCCCTGATAAATTCAGTAACGCCCCTTAATTTATAACCAATATCATCAAAGCCGCCCCATCTTTTTCTTTCAAACAGAATAATCTCGTCTAAAGATGAATTGTCCCTGATAAGCTCATCAATGCCCCTGTTTATCAGCCATGAAATGGCAGCCTCAGGGTATCTTCCCCTTATTGCCTTTAAAAATGGAAGAGCATGTATTACATCACCGATAGAGCTCGGTTTAATTATAAGTATATTCTTAAAATCTTTACTTAGCACCTTTTCTCTTATCTTTTAAAATCCACTTAACAGCATCATATAAGTTCATGGCAACATAGGCAGGATGTTTTAATCCATTCTTTTTAATTATACCATATTCTTTTTTGCCGTAACCAGTAAGAACGAGGATTCCCTTTATCTTAGCCTTATGTGCCAACTGGATATCTGTAATCTTGTCGCCTATCATATATGAACCTTTCATATTAATGAAAAGCTCTTTAGCAGCCTTTTTTAAAAGCCCTATTTCAGGCTTTCTGCAATCACACTTTTTTGTGTATATGCTGTTTCCAGCTTCTGGATGATGAGGACAATAATAAACACCGTCAAGAAAGGTGCTGCTCTTACTTAATCTAACAGAGAGGGCATCATTTATACTTTTTAATTTATCTTCAGTCAGATAACCTCTTGCAACAGCAGATTGATTTGTAATTACAACTGTCTTCATATTGTTTTTGTTGATAAGTTGAATGGCATCTGCTGCCTTTGGAATCAGACGCAATTTATTAATATCACTCAGATAGCCAACATCATGGCAAATAGTCCCGTCCCTGTCAAGAAAGACAGCAGGGGTTAATCTTTGCTGGCGCACCTCATGTAGGGGCGAACCTATGTGTTTGCCCTTCTTATCTGGGCAGACACGTAGGTCTGCCCCTACAATTGAATATACCTCATCAACACTTATTAAATCCATACACTTAAAATCTGTAGGACATTCCCTTTTCAGACACGGACTGCACGCTGCATTTTTATATATTATATGATGGCCTTTGCCATAAGGCCCTGTCCTCTCTGGTGATGTGGAGCCGAATATAGCAATGACAGGCACATTCAATGCTGCTGCAATGTGCATCAGACCTGAATCATTTGTAATAAAGAGCTTGCACTGTTCAATCAATGCTGCTGCCTCAGTCAATGATGTCATACCTGCAAGGTTTAACAGCTTATGCGTTGAAAGGGATGCAATCTCAGCAGCAACTTCCTTATCATCCTTACTTCCAAATAAGATTATCTTTGCGTTATACCTCTCTATCAGCCTTTCAGCAAGCCTTGCATATCTATCAGGAAACCACCTCTTTGCAGGGCCATAGGATGCACCGGGATTTATTCCAATAATAAGGTTACCCTCTTTTATACGGTTTTTTTTCAAGATATTTGATGCAGCGGCCTTATCCATATTTCCAATTTTGAGACTAAGTTCAGGCTTTTCAATATTAATACCCAGCGGCCTTAATAAATCAAGGTAATACCATACCTGATGTTTTTTGAGTGTCTCATCTGAAAGGGCAATCTTATGTGTAAGAAGCATGCCTCTGCCGTCTGTATTGTATCCATATCTAACTGGTATCCCTGCAAGGAATGAAAGAAATGCTGCCTCAAAGGCATTTTGAAAAAGGATAGCCATATCAAACTTGTTTTTCTTTAGGTCGCTTACCAGTTTTCTTTTTCCGCATAAACGGCCATACTTCTCATCGTCATAAATAATTATCCTGTCTATAGCAGGGCTGTTTTCAAAGAGCCCTGCCACCCATGGCTTTACCAAAATAGATATCTCTGCATCTGGAAATTTCTGTCTTACTGCATTTATAGCAGGCATTGTCAGCACAGCATCTCCAATCCAGTTTGTGCCTCTGATTAAAATCTTTTTTATATCTCTGTTAAACATTATTTATCCCTTTTAAATCTATCTGTCCCTCAAATCTTCTTATCTTTATATTTCTCTCCTTCCACTTCATCTCCTTTGGCTGTGTCTTCCATCTCCTGTGGGCCCAGAACCATTGCTCTGGATACCTTCTTATATAGGATTCTATAATCTTTGTAAAGAGTGCAGTGTTATATGCAAGGTCATCCTCAAAATTACCGGTTTTTCGTATCTCAATCTCACCCCCGATCAACTGCTTATATCTGCCATTTCCAGCATATACCATAAAAACAGGAATGATTGTAATATCTACTTTCAGGGCAATCATAGCCAGCCCAAAGCTTGTGCATGCTGGCCGGCCAAAGAAATCAACAAAAATGCCCTCCTGCTGTGCAACATTCTGGTCAAGAAGGATGCCTACATGCTCACCTCTTTTCAGGCAATAGATAATATCCTTTAATGCGCTCTTTTTTGCGATTACCTTATTGCCAGCAGCGCTCCTCTGTTTTTGGACAAATCTCTCCACAACAGGATTATCTAATGGCCTTGCTATAATATTCTCATGATAGCCCCTTAAGGACTGGCTGTAAGCCATCAGCTCCCAGTTGCCTAAGTGTCCTGTAAGAAATACAATGCCCTTTCCTTTTTTCATGGCCTTTTCAAAATTCTCCCAACCTTCTATTTCAATAATCTTATCTATAAAGCCTTTATTATAAGACGGCATCCTTGAGAATTCTGCCATTACCCTGCCGAGATTTTTAAAAGAGGCCTTAGCTATTTTCTTCCTTTCCAATTCATTTTTATCATTTCCATAGGCAATCATGAGATTATCCAATGTAATCTTCCGATGCCTGCTGCTCAGATAATAAGGTATAACAGCCATGTACTCGCCTGCCTTTAATGCTATTTGCCTTGGCAATATCTTAAAAAAACCGACTAAAAGTTTTAAAAATAGATATATCGGCCAATTTTTCAATTTAATACGAGCCTTTCTAATTCATTTCTATTATCTAAGATATCTATATCCACCCTTATAGCCCAGATATTAATATCTTCTTTAATAAATTCCCTTATCTTTACTGCGTCCTTTTCTGTTGTAATTATCATGGCAACATCCTTACCAGCGCTGCCAACAATTTTGTCTATATTAACTTTTGTGTATGAATGATGGTCATTGAAAACAAACTCTCCAATGATTTTTGCACCTGCATTCTTAATAAGATAACTGAATGACAATGGATTTGCAATACCTGAAAAGATTGACACAGATTTATTATTAAGCTCGCCTACACCAATTTCTTTTCCTGTTGCTAAATTTATCAGGCCTGATGGCCTGTAGCTGGCCTTAAATATTGGTGCGTGTGCATTGTACAGCCTTACTGTGCAGATTATATCAGAAATGTTTTCAGGATAATCTGCCTTTGTAATTATAATTATATCAGCCCTCTTAAAGGCAGAAAGCGGCTCTCTTAATACCCCTCTCGGCAAAAGATGATTATTTCCGAATGGGTTTATTGCATCAATCAAGAGTATATCAATATCCTTTTTAACGGCAAGATTTTGAAAGCCGTCGTCAAGAATAATTGCATCAGCGCCAAAATTCTCTATTGCGTATTTTCCTGATTCGTATCTGTCTGGGCAGGTTATCACAGGCACACCCTTTAATCTCTCAGCTATAAGATATGGCTCGTCACCAGCAGATTCAGGGTCTAATTTTATTTCCTTTTCATCAGAAACAATTTTTAGCTTCCCCTCTTCTATTGATTTATATCCCCTGCTTAATACTGCAACCTTTTTCCCATTTTTTGCTAAAACCTCTGCAACAGCAATAACCATAGGCGTCTTTCCTGTGCCGCCTACAGTGATATTTCCTATGCTTATTACCTTTGCATTGAGGCCCCTTGTTTTAAAGAGATTTATGGAATACAGAAATGATCTGATCTTTAAGATAATTTCATAAAAGAGGGATATGAAGGAAAGCGGCAGAAGTATTATCTTAATAAATAATCCAGTATCTTTGGCAAATATCCCATTTTTGATTTTTTTTAAAAGGCTCATATCATAAAAATCTGCTGATTAATGCGACACTCCTCTCAAGTGCGCCCTTGTTCTCTAAGATAACAGAAAATCCCCTCTCACCTAACTCCTCACCGATCTCTGGATTTTTTAAAATATGGATTATTTCTTTTGACATTTCATCTGTATTTTTAATCTCTACACAGGCATTTCTATTTTTAAACTCTTCTGCTATCTCTCTAAAATTATGCATGTGATGCCCGAAAAGGATTGGCTTCTTGTAAAGGGCTGGCTCAAGTATATTATGCCCGCCAACTGGCACAAGGCTCCCGCCGACAAAGACAATAGAGGCAATGCAATAAAGGGTGGAGAGTTCGCCGATTGTATCAAGGAGGATGACACCCCTAACCCTTCCCTCCCCTTTTATATCAATCTTTATTTCTGTCTTTCTAACAAAAGCCAGACTATATTTCTGCAAAAGCCCTTCTATCTCTGAAAGACGATCAAGATGTCTCGGTGCAATAATGAGTATGGTATTTTTTACCTCTTTTAATATTTCTAAATATGCCTTTATTATCTCCTCGTCCTCGCCTCTGTGGGTGCTCCCTGCAAGAAATATCTCATCACCGTCCTTAATATTCAAAGACCTTCGCAGTCCCTTAATTTCATCCTCTGTTAATTCCTTTACCTCATGCTCAAATTTTAGATTGCCTGTCCTTTTTGTTTTCTCCTTTTCTGCACCAATATTAATTATCCGCTCCACATCCTGATTACTCTGCATCCCAAAGCAAGAAATATTTTTTAAAACATTTTTTATAAAGAATTTCACAGTTAAATATCTTTTATATGACCTGTCCGATATCCTGCCATTAATGAGTATTGCAGGGATATTTTTTCTTTTTAATGCCTTTAGAAAATTAGGCCATATCTCTGTTTCAAGCATTATGAAAATATTTGGCCTGATTGTGTCAATGGCCTTATTAACAGAAAAGGCAAAATCAAAAGGAAAATAAATAATAGCGTTTAAAAATGGTATCTTGTTAATGGCAGTTGCCCTTCCTGTCTCAGTTACAGTGGACATAATAAGGGAATAGTTAGGATATCGGCTTTTTAATTCCAGCACAAGCGGTATTGATGCAATGACCTCTCCCACTGATACTGCATGTATCCAGATCACCTTTTTATTGCCTATATTTTTGTCAGGATAAAAGCCAAGCCTTTCTGAGGTACCGGAAAGGGAGCCTTTTCTTTTTATTGATTTAAGAATAAGGTATGGCAGGATTAGTGGAAAAAGAATATAAATTAAAAGATTATACATAAAAAACATTTTCACTCTTTCCAGGAATTATCAGCCCTTGTTGTGATTAGCAATAACTTTTCCTCCAGCTCCTTTCTCTTTGCCTCAAGCTGGGCTTTGTTTGCATCTTTATTAACGATAACAGGTTCGCCGAAGATAAAGGCTACCTTCGTAAAGGGATAGGGAATTATAAAGCTGTCCCATGAGCCAAGGATTTTTTTTTTGAGGCGCTGTATGTAAGCGGGATAATCGGCTTTCCAGTGAGCTTTGCGAGCTCTATTATCCCCATCTGTACCTTATATTTTGGCCCTTTCGGCCCGTCAGGTGTGAGGGCAATATCATAGCCGTCATCAGTCAACTCTACCAGTTTCTTAAATGCCGAGATGCCTCCCCTTGTTGTAGAGCCCCTTACTGATTTGACCCCCAAATATCCTACTGCCCTGCTTACAAATTCGCCGTCTCTGTGCCTGCTTATCATTATATATGAGCCTTTTTTGCTTTTATATGCAAATGGCATAAGAAGAAGCCTTCCGTGCCAGAAGGCAAAGATGGCATTCTCGCCCTTCCTCTGCAATTCATCCACAAATTTAGTTGTTATAATTCTTGTCCTGATAGTCAATACAAGAAGCCTTAAAAGAAGGCTGACTAATAAAGGAAAAATGTTTAGCATTATAAAATCAGAAATTTTCCGCATCTCTTTAACCTTCTAAAATAGCTAAATCAGGTTGACTTTCCTTTTCATCCCTGAACTGCATCTTATATAGCCTCTTATAAAGACCGCTGCTCCTAAGAAGCTCATCATGTCTGCCGATTTCTTTTATTTTACCCTCGTCAACCACTGCAATCCTGTCTGCGTGCTGGATGGTTGAAAGCCTGTGGGCAATAACAAAGGTTGTCCTATTCTTCATTAGATTTTCAAGCGCCTTCTGAACCATAAACTCGGATTCTGTATCAAGGGATGATGTTGCCTCATCTAAGATTAATATTGGCGAGTCCTTTAATATCGCCCTTGCAATGGCTATCCTCTGGCGCTCACCGCCAGATAACCTCACACCACGCTCGCCTATTACTGTATCGTATCCCTCTGGCGTCTTTATTATAAACTGATGCGCATATGCTGCCTTTGCCGCATCCATTACCTTTTCAAGTGATACATCAAACCTGCCGTAGGCAATATTATTTCTAACAGTATCATTAAATAGCATTACATCCTGACTCACAAGGCTTATCTGTTTTCTAAGCGAGAAGATGGTGGCATCTCCAATATTCGCCCCATCAATTAATATCTCTCCACCAGTGGGTTCAAAGAATCGCGGTATGAGGTTAACAAGCGTGGTCTTGCCGCCGCCGCTTGTGCCGACAAAGGCAATGACCTCGCCCTTTTTTATTGTAATATTTATATCAGAGAGGACATCGCTGTCAGATGATTCGTATTTAAAGGAGACATTTTTAAATTGTATATCCATTGCGAAAGGCGGAAGCTCTATGGCATCCTTTTTCTCAAGCCTCTTTTCAGTGGGCATGTCCAGTATTGCAAAAACACGTTCTGCTGCAGCAAGCGCCTGCTGCAGGCTGTTATTTGTCTTACTTAACGCTTTTACAGGCCTGTATAAAAATCCGACTGCAACCAAGAAAGAAAAGAATGTCCCTGCCGTCATCTCATCATTAATGACCTTCATGCCGCCATAATAGAGAACTATTACAGCGCAGAGGGTGCCGAGAAATTCTATAAGAGGTGAGGTGATTTCTCCGACCCTTATGCCCTTAAGGCTTATATTAAAATAGCCCCTGTTGTGCTCCTTAAATCTTTTTGTTTCAAAGTCCTCCATTCCAAAGCCCTTGACTATCCTTATCCCTGAAAAGGTCTCCTGCAGTATGGATGTTATATCTGCTATACGCTCCTGCCCCTTTTTACTTATCTTTCTCAAACGATGGCCAATTACAACAAGGAGGTAAAAGGCAAATGGCATTACAAAAATTGCAATTAAAGCGAGCCTCCAGTTCTGATAAAAGGCAACAGCAGTAAGGCCGATGATTGTCAGTCCCTGCTGGAGCAGGTCTTTTATAACTGATGTTACAGCCCCTTGCATAAAATTTACATCATTTGTAATCCTTGACATTAACTTGCCTGTAGATTTTTTGTTATACACATCTAATGGGAGGCTTATAATATGCTCATAAAGGTCGTTTCTTATATCCATCAAAACCTTTAGACCTGCATATCCCATAAAAAAAGACTGGCCATAGGCAGAAAGGCCATTTATTAGGTACAGCACTGGCAGGACCGCAACAAGTGTATATAGCATTACAACATCTTTTCTAATAAAGACATCATCCAGAAAGGGTTTTACCAGATAGGCAAGAAGCGGCGCAGTAAGTGAGACAATAAGCGTGCAGACAATTGCTATGAATAATTTAAACCAGTAGGGTTTAACATATTTTAATAGTCTGATGTAGAGGTTCATAGTGTCTTTAATATTGAAACAGCAGCCTTTCTTGATGCGCCGGGCTTGCCGAGTTTTGCCATTACCTTTTTAAGTTTTTCCTTTGTCCTCTTATAATCTTCAGGATTATTATATATCTTCCAAAAGGCGCTGAATATCTTCTCAGGGTTTACATCCTTCTGCAAGAGCTCAGGGACTATTCTTTTGCCAGCAACGATATTTACAAGGCCGATATCCTTTACCTTAATAAGGAGTTTTCCAATTATATAGCTTAGCAATGATATTCTATATATTATAACCATCGGCACACCGAGTATAGCTGCTTGAAGCGTGGTTGTACCTGATGCCACGATTATCATGTCCGATATATTTATTGCATCAACAGCATTACCTTCAATTATACTAACTGACAGCCCACTCCTGTCAACGGTATCTTTAATTTCAGTAATATTAATGCCCGGCGCTATAGGGAGTATAAACTGGGCATCTGGAATCATATCTTTTATAAGTTTTGCTGAACCGAGAATTGGGTCAAGCAGGCTGTCTATCTCATTTTTCCTGCTCCCCGGCAGAAGGCCAAAGATTGGCTTCTTTAATCTCAGGCCAAATTTCTTTACCGCATCTTTTTTTGTATATTCAGGAATAACCTCATCTAAAAGCGGATGTCCTACAAATTCACATTCAACACCTGCCTTTTTGTATATCTCCTTTTCAAAAGGAAGTATTACTAAAATCTTTTTAACAAGCCTCGCAATCTTATTTACCCTGCCTGAGCGCCATGCCCAGACCTGCGGGCTTATGTAATATACTATTGGAACCCCTGCCCTCTTTGCAACCTTAGCAAGCATGAGATTAAAATCAGGGAAGTCTATTAAGACCAAAAGATCAGGCGGCTTCTTTTTTATAGTCCTTGATAATCCCCTAAACACCCTCCAGATTGACGGTAGCCTTGATATGACCTCTGTGGCGCCTACAACAGATGTATCCGCAATATCATAAATGGTTTTCACACCTGCCTGCTGCATTCTCTTGCCTCCGAGGCCGAATATTTTCAAATCAGGCCTGAGCCTAAAAAGCTCTTTGGCAAGGTTGGCGCCATGCACATCACCAGAGGCCTCACCTGCTACTATGATTATCTTTTTCTTTTTACTATCTATAGCGACTCCTCTTATAAAGAGTACACAGATTTTTAAAAACGGTTACACAGATTAAATCGCAATCTGTCCAATCTGATTCTTAATCAGTGTAATCATGCTGCTTTTATTACCTTACATACTTCATCAATTTGTGCCTCTGTCAGCTCCGGATACATTGGCAGAGATATGATATCAGAGGCAATAGCCTCACTTACAGGAAAATCACCCTTTTTATATCCGAGGTCTTTATAAGATTCCTGAAGATGAAGAGGCACTGGATAATAAATTGCTGAGGCAATACCTGCTTCAGTCAGTCCCTTCTGAATTGAATCCCTTTTTGATGTCCTTATGCTGTACTGATGGAATACATGAGAATATCCATCAGGTTCAGAGGGTGTAATAATATTGACTCCTTTTAATTTATCAGTATATAAACTGGCGTTCTCTCTTCTCTTTTTATTGTATTCATCAATCCTTTTTAATTTTACCCTCAGTATCCCAGCCTGTATCTCATCAAGCCTGCTGTTGTAGCCGATAATAGAGTGATAGTATCTCTCTTTCTGGCCATGATTTCTAAGCAGCCTTACCTTCTCTGCAATCGCATCATCATTCGTAATTAACATACCGCCGTCACCATAGCACCCAAGATTCTTGCTCGGAAAGAAACTGAAACAGCCTGCATCACTGATTGCCCCTGTCTTTTTGCCTTTATATTCAGCGCCAAATGACTGGGCGCAGTCCTCTATAATCTTCAGCTTATGTTCCTTTGCCAATTTCATTATATAATCCATATCTGCTGGCAATCCAAAGAGATGGACAGGGAGGATCGCCTTTGTCTTTTTAGTTATTGCCTTTTCAATATTATTCACATCTATATTAAATGCCTTCTCGTCTATATCTACAAACACAGGCCTTGCACCTGTATATGTTATGGCCTCTGCAGTTGCAATAAATGTAAATGGCGTGGTTATTACCTCATCGCCTTTTCCGATCCCGCAGGCAAGAAGGGCAAGGTGCAGGGCATCTGTGCCAGAGGCAACGGCAACAGCATGTTTAATATTATGATATCCTGCCGCCTCCTTTTCAAATTCACAAACATTGCTGCCCATAATAAAATGGGCGCCATGTATTATCTCTTTTATCCTTGCATCAATCTCGCCCTCAATGGAATGATACTGGGCTTTTAGATCTACCATCTGGATCTTCATTAAAAAGCAATCTCCTTTTCTTTGTCTTTTCTAAAACTGTAAGGGCTATTTTCAAAGCCCTTCTGCCTTCAATGCCTGATACAATCGGCCTCTTTCTTGTTTTTACACATTTAATAAAAGATGCCACCTCTGACTTCAATGGCTCCTCTTTAACAAGGTTTATCTTATCATCACTTATCTCTGGCACCCTTTTGCCGTTTACCATCTTCCACTTTCTTTTGTGTACAATAATATCCTGATCCTTATAATCAAGTGTAATATGCGCCTCGGGCTGGTAAATGCTTATCTTACGAAATCTGTCCATTGACATCCTGCTTACAGTAAGGTTTGCAATGCATCCGTTCTTAAACTCAATATGTGCATTGGCAATGTCATTATGCGATGTCATAACAGAGACACCGGTTGCGGAAATTGATTTTATATCTGAATTTACAAGGCTTAACACTATATCAATATCATGTATCATCAAATCAAGTATAACATCCACATCAGATACCCTCTCTGCAAATGGGCCAAAGCGCCTTGATTCAATATATCTCGGCCTGTCAATAATGGATGTTAATTTCCTGACAGCAGAATTATATCTTTCTACATGGCCGATCTGTAGTATAAGCCTTTTCTCCTTTGCCTTTTTAATAAGCCTGTCTGCCTCGCTAAGGGTTGTTGTCATGGGTTTTTCAAGCAGGATATCTATGCCATTTTTCAAAAAGTCTGAGGCAACCTTGTAATGGAGTGGCGTGGGGACTACTATGCTTACAGCATCAACTAATTTAATTATATCCTTATAGCCATAATAAGGCATGGTTGAGATCTTTTGAGCGATCTCAAAAGCCCTCTTTTTATTCACATCAGCAACACCAACAAGTTCAACACCATCCAATTGCGAATAGATCCTTGCATGGTGCTCGCCAAGATATCCAACGCCAATAACGCCAACCCTTATCTTCTTCATCTATATTCCAATAATAGAGAGTCCTTCCTTGTTGGCCATCCTTAACATCTCTTCTTTTTCTATTAGGATGGTCTTGCCTGCCTCAACAGCAAGGGCCTTTGCCTTTACCTCTTTAAGAGTTTTTATTGTATTTAACCCGACTACAGGCGCATCAAACCGCATGTCCTGCTTTGGCTTTGCCGCCTTAACCACAACCACACCACCCCTGCCGAGCGCTCCTCCACGCCTGATCGCCTCGTCTGTCCCTTCAATTGCCTCTACTGCAAGAACCGCCCTGTCTTTCACAACAACGGTCTGGCCTATATCAAGCCTTCCCATCTCTTTTGCAATGGCAAAGCCAAATTCAATATCCTTCATCTCATCCTTTGTCGGCCTTTTTTTTGTGATTACGCCTTTCTCAGCAAGCAGATATGAAAGATACATTGTAGGCTCCTCTACCATAATCCCCTCTTTTTCAAGCTCAGATACAATGCCGAGGAGAATTGAATCATCTTTCATGTCCTTCAGTTTTATGTAAAGCGAGACAGCCCTCATGTCGGGCCTTATCTTTGTAAACATAAGGGTCTTTGGAACCTTCCCTGCCATGACAACCTTTTTTATTTTCTCGCTCTTTAATGCCTTTATCAGGCCTCCAAGCTGTCCAACCCTGATCCAGTGTAATTTATCTACATAATCATTAAGTATCGGGTTTGTAATATCCTTTAATCCCACGGCAACCACTCTAAGGCCGTCTTTTTTCACACCCTCTGCAAAGAGTATGGGGAATTGTCCGTCCCCGGCAATAAGGCCGATGGTCTCCATTACCTGCAGATTCCCCGCTCAGATGCCTCAATGAAATTAAGAAAATATTCAAGCTCCTTTGACATCACAATCTCTCCCCTGACCTTTTTAATTGCATCGCTTAAAATGAGCTTTGATCTGAATATTATCTTATACGCCAGCTTAAGATCATCTATCAGCTCCTCTGAAAAACCCTGCCTCTTTAAGCCGATTACATTCAATCCGTAGAGTGATGCCCTGTTCCCGGAGGCGCTCACATAGGGCGGGATATCCAGCGGGATGCCGGACATGGCGCCAACCATTGTATTGGCGCCAATCCTTACAAACTGGTGCACCCCTGTCATGCCTCCGATTATTGCATTGTCATCTATATCAATATGGCCGGCAAGGCCGACAGAATTGGCAATTATCACATTATTGCCAATCTTGCAGTCATGGGCAATATGCGCATAGGCCATAATAAAATTATTATCACCAATTACTGTCTCGCCTCTGCCCTGCACTGTGCCTCTATTTAATGTGACATATTCCCTGATAAGGTTGTTATTGCCGATTCTCAGATATGTCTTCTCACCCTTATACTTTACAGACTGCGCATTGCCGCCTAAGGAGGAAAATTGAGAGATTATATTATTCTCGCCAATCTCTGTCCATCCCTCTATTACAATATGAGGGCCGATCCTTGTGCCCTTTCCTATCTTTACATCCCTGCCAATGATTGAGTAAGGCCCGATGCTCACACCCTCTGCAATTTCTGCATTAGGGTGTATTATTGCACTGGGATGGATTCCGATCTCACCATTTACTATATCTATATCTATCTCACTCATTTTTCTTCTCCGTTACCATGGCAGTCAGTTCTGACTCGCAAACGACTTTTCCATCAACAAATGCCTTGGCGCTAACCTTCCATATTGGCATCCTTTCATGAATAACCTCAATCTCAAATCTAAGCTGATCACCGGGCACAACAGGCTTTCTGAATTTTGCCTTTTCTATTCCAAGAAACAGGGCAATCTTTTCCTTGCCCTCAAGGCTGGCAGTGGATTTTATTGCAAGTATCCCGCCTATCTGTGCCATTGCCTCAAGTATTAGAACACCGGGCATTATAGGGTTGCCGGGAAAATGCCCCTGAAAAAAAGGCTCGTTTATTGTTACATTCTTTATCCCAACGATCCGTTTTCCCTGCTCTAACTCAAGTATCCTGTCAATAAGCAGAAATGGATATCTGTGCGGCAGGATTGATTGTATCTCCTTGATGTCAATCATTTATCGGCCTCCTTAGATTTCTTTTCAAGCTCAGCAATGCGTTTTTCCAATTCAGCAACCTTTTTTCTCATCTCTGGCAGTTTTTGATAAACGGCCTGCGCCCTAAGCCAGTCTTTATGGGGTATTGCAGGGCTTCCCAAAACAACCTGATTAGGCTCAACATCGCTCATAACACCCGACTGGGCGCCAATCATAACATTATCGCCAATCTTTATATGGTCAACAAAACCAACCTGACCTCCAATCACACAATGGCTCCCTATCTCAACGCTTCCTGATATGCCTGCCTGCGCAACAATAATCGTATCCTCGCCAACCACCACATTATGGGCTATCTGGACAAGGTTGTCTACCTTTGTGCCTCTTTTTACAATAGTCTTTCCCAATGTAGCCCTGTCAACTGTAACATTTGCGCCAAGCTCAACATCGTCTTCAATAACTACTCCACCAATCTGCGGTATCTTGTGGTGTTTACCCTTATCTGCTGCATAACCAAACCCATCACCGCCAATCACAACGCCGCTGTGCAGTATGACCCTTTTACCTATTATAACATCCTCTCTTATGGCCACATTTGGATAAATCAGTGTATCATCCCCAATGATGGTATTATTGCCTATATAAGTCCCCGGATAAATTCTAACCCTGTCGCCGATTTTTACATTGCTGCCTATCACTGCAAGGGGGTGGATGCTGACATCCTTGCCAATTGACACATCCTTCCCAATAACCGCCCTCTGGTCAATACCAATGGGCTTATATTCCTCTTCATAAAAATATTTCAGCGCCCTGCTAAAGGTATAATATGGGTTTTCTACAAAGATAAAGTTTTTCTTTAACTCCTTAAACTCTCTTGTTGCAATAACAGCAGATGCCTTTGTCTGCTCCAATTCATGTTTATACTTTAAACCTGTTATGAAAGTAATATCACCCTCTTTTGCCTCGAGGATGCCAGAGACTCCTGAAATTAGCGCCTCCCCATCGCCTGATAATTCACCCTCTAATATCTTTGCGAGGTCTTTTAATTTTATGCCTGTGTTTTTTTGCATAATTTTTATCACCCTCCCCCTCACCCCCTCCCATCAAGGGAGGGGGAATTATAGGTTCCCTCTCCCTTGATGGGAGGGGGAATTATAGGTTCCCTCTCCCCTTGATGGGAGGGGGAATTATAGGTTCCCTCTCCCCTTGTGGGAGAGGGTTAGGGTGAGGGGGTATATGATCTTGCTACTTCTGCAAATCTATCTCCTTAATAATCCTGTCTGTAAGATCAAGGGGATAGAAATCGTCTGGGGAATACATTAATCCCCTTTTTTCAACGATTAATGTAAATCCCTCTTTTTTACCGATATTTTTAACAATAGTCTCTATCTTCTCCCCAAAGGTCTTTGAAACCTCGGCATTTTTCTTACGAACTTCATCTGATAATGAAGCCCGTTTCTTCTGGAATTCCTCAAACTTCTTTTTTATCTGCTCCTCTTTCTGCTTCCTTGCCTCAGGGCTTAAAATGGATAGCTGCTTTTGATATTCCTCATCTAATTTTTCAAGCTCTTTTTTGTCATTTTCTAAAAGTTTTTCCTTGCCCTTCGCAAAATCTTCAACAGATTTTGCAGACTCATTCGCCTTTTTAGACTCATTCAAGACACGTTGGGCGTCAATTGAACCAACCTTAATCCCTTCTGCTGTGTAGGCAGCATTCGCAAAACCCAGCATCACTGCAAATAGTGTTATTAAGACAATAGAAAATAATCTCATCACAACCTCCTATGGTATATAGTGTTTATATGAACCCTTGTTTTAGAAGAATGTCCCTATTGCAAATTCAAAGGCGCTCTTGCTTTCCCATGAAAACTTTCCGAGCTTATAACCCCATTCAAGCCTCAACGGCCCTATAGGTGATATCCAGCGGATGCCTGCGCCTACACTGTATCTAAGCCACTGTTTCTGACACTCATACCTGTCAGGGTCAGTAGAGACTTTATAACAAGTGCCATGATCAGTCAGTCGTTCATAATCACCCCCACTTGATCCATCATTAAATGCCCTTCCTGCATCAAAAAAGGCAACACCTCTTATCTTTGCCTCAGGGATTAAGGGGAATGTCAGTTCTATATTGAATAAGAGCTCTTTATCACCACCGATCCTGTTCCCCTGTCCGTCACGCGGACCTGCCTCGCCGTATTTAAAGCCCCTGAGGGAGTAAATCCCTCCAGTGTAATATCTTTCATAGTTCGGAAGCTCCTTGCCTGAATGGCCTTTTGCATAGCTTAGCTTTGTGCGGAACATAATAGCGCTGTCCAGTATAAGCGGGAAGACCCAGCTTGAAGTGCCGGTAGCCTTATAAAAGGCATTATCGCCGCCAAGGAATCCGCCTGCATATTCATAATAGATGCTATTAGTTGAGCCCTCCCTCGGGTCAAGATAATTATCCCTTGAATCGCGGCTTAAGCCCAGACCAACACTGCTTGTAAGCTTCTTTTTGCAGCTATTATATGGATATTCAATGTTTGAAATTGCGGCATAATTGGGATCGCAGTCTGTCTTAGCAGTATCAGGTGCAATCCTGTCAATATCATAAATTTGCACCCGCTCCAGATTATAGCTTATGCTCCCGCTTACATACTCTGTAAATGACCTGCCAAGGGTAACATTTCCACCTATGCTACCTTTTTTATAGCTGTCATAGGAGCGGTCATTTTTAAATAGATTCAACCCTAAAGACATGGGTTCATCAAAGAGCCATGGCTCTCTGAAACTAAGTGCGTAATTTGTCTTTCTCTTCCCAAACTCACCCTTTGCCTTTGCAAGTATTCCTGTACCAAAAACATTCCCCTGCGATATCTCCACCATTCCAATCATATGGTCAACAGAATTGTATCCAGCGCCAAAACTCAGGGCGCCTGTCGGCTTTTCTTTTACCCGAACATCAAGGTCAACCATATTTTCTTCTATCTGCCGAGGGAGTATCTCAATTGTTTCAAAAAAGTTAAGATTATTCAGCCTCTGATAGCTCCTTTTCAAGACCTTTGTGTCTATAATCTCCTGCTCATCAAGCCTTATCTCCCTCCTAATAACCTTATCCTTTGTAACATCATTGCCAAAGATGTTTATCTTGTTTACCTTTACCTTGTCCCTTTCAGTTACATTCAGGGTTATATTCACAAGCTTTGTATTCTTATCAGGGTCTATAGCAGGTATTACATTGGCAAAGGCATATCCCTTCTCGCCATATTTTTCAACTATTGCAATAATATCCTCTCTTAAAAGATTCCTTTTGAAGATTGTCTTCTCCTCTATCTTAAGGCCCTTTCTTAGTTCCTTTTCTGTAAACACAGTATTGCCCTTAATACTGACCTTGTTTATCTTGAATCTGTTACCCTCAATAATGGGATATATGAGAATTATGGATTTTTTATCTTTAGAAACCTCCACCCTCGACTCACCCACCTGCACCTCAATATATCCATTATTTGCATATAGCTCCTCAATGCGCTCTATATCATTCCTTGCCTCTTCCTTTTTATATCTCCCTGTTGAATCAAGCCATGAAAATATCCACCATCTCTTTGTCTTCAGTTGTCTTCTTATTTTAAAACTGCTATAGGCCTTGTTGCCCTCAAACCTTACATCAGCCATCTTTACCTTCTTGCCCTCTTCTATATAAAAGATAATGGATATGCGGTCTGCTGTTGTTGTCTTTAAGACAGGTATAACAGCGGCATAGTAATATCCCTCATCTTCATAGTATTTTTTTATCTTATCAACATTGTCTTTTATTATCTGCTGGTCAACAATAGTATTAGGCTTTATAGTAATTTTTTCTTTCAGCTTCTCAGTGGTGAGCGCATCATTCCCTTCAAAGCTAACACTTTCTATATATTGCTTCTCTGTCACAATAAAAATAATCTTTATGCCGCCCTCAAAGCCCTCTGTCTCTACCTTTACATCCGTAAAATAACCCATCTGAAAGAGGGACTTTATATCCTCTTTGAGTGAAGAAGGCGAAAAGGTATCGCCATCTTTCATCTTTATCTTTGACCTGATAGTAGAGGCGCTTATCCTCTTATTGCCTTTTATCTCAATTAATTTAATCCTTATCTCCTCGCCAAAGGCCGTGCTGTTAAAAGAGTAAAACAGAATTAGACAGAATACCAGAATTATATTTTTTGTCATTAATATCAGATGCCTTTCATAGTATAAATAATTCAGAAATATAACATTTTTGATAATTATTGTAAACAAAAAAGAAAGGAAAATATGGTTTTTATGTCATTCCCACAAAACTTGTCCCTGCAGGTAGTAAGCAGGGATAGGTAATAGGGGTATTCTCTTAGGTTTCGGTATTTTTAAAACAAATCAATTCTCTTTTATCTCACCAATCAACTGACCAGCATTATCTATTTTCACAATCCTTATGAATATAATCCTGTTTTTAAAATCCATTCCTTCATCCTTTATCAATACCCTCAGATAGTTCCCTGTAATGCCCTTGAGCATACCTGTTTTTTTGTCTCTTTCGCCTTCAATGAGTGTGTCTAATACCTTGTTAATATAACCCTCTTTGAAGGCTGTCGTCTTTCTCTTACCTATTTCAATTAATTTCCTACTCCGCTCTTTTTTTACTTGTTCTGAAACCTGATCCTTAAAATTAAATGCCTCTGTGCCACGCCTTTTGGAATAGGTGAATACATGGAGATATGTAAATGGAAGCTCTTCTATCATCCTTACACTATTTTCATAGGCAGTATCATCCTCTCCGGGAAGGCCCACAATTATATCTGTGCCAAGGCCGATATCAGGTATCCTGTCTTTAATCTTCAAAACAAGATTTTTAAAATATGCGGAATCATACTTCCTCTTCATCTTAGATAAAATTGTATCATCCCCGCTCTGCAAAGGCAGATGTAGATGTTTGCAGATTCTATGTTCAGAGGCAACAAGGTCAATTAGCTCATCAGTGACATCCTCAGGCTCTATAGAGCTTATTCTGATTCTTTGTATTTCTGTCACTTCAAGTATCTCTTTAACAAGGCTTGAGAGGCTCATCTGCGGTGTCAGATCTATTCCATAGGAACCCAAGTTCACGCCTGATAAGACAACCTCTTTGTATCCTGAATCAACAAAATTTATTATCTGTGCAATTACCCACTCTGGTCTTGCGCTCCTTGCCTTGCCACGGACATAAGGAACAATGCAGAAGGCACAATAGGAGCTGCATCCGTCATGAACCTTTAAGACAGCCCTTGTCCTGTTTGGAAAGGTTTTTATATCTGAATGAACAAAGGTCTCATCTGAATTTAGTTTATCAACATAAATCTTTGGCGCTGATTCCTTCTCTATAATCTGTAAATACTTTTTGAGCTCAAGTTTTTCCTGATTGCCGAGTATAAGGTCAACCCCTTTTATTGACATGAATACATCGGGATTACTCTGCGGATAGCAGCCTGCTACAATTATCTTTGCCTTTTCATTCTTATTTATTGCCCTGCGTACAAGCTGCCTTGACTGATAGTCGCTTTTTGCTGTTACAGTGCATGTATTTATTACATACACATCTGCTATATCATCAAAAGAAACAACCTGAAACCCCTCCCTTAGTGACTCCTTCATTAGGGCTGAATCATACTGATTTATCTTGCAGCCGAGTGTGGAAAAGGCAATTTTCATCTTAACTCACCTTTCACATCTTTTATATATAAAATTATCTGCGATATAACAGCGCCAATGCCATCAGCAAAGATATCATCCATACTTGCATAACGGCCTGGCACAAAGGACTGATGAAATTCGTCAGTTATTGCATAAACTATGGAAATAAAGATCGCTATTATCGGCACATACCTCTTTACGCTATTTTTAAATGTAAAAAAAAACGCCCTGTTGAGCAGGAGGCATAATACTGAATAAACCACTATATGGATAACCTTATCGGAATTCTTAAACAAATAGAACCTATCTGTCTGGGAACCAGAGAGGGAGGAGAGAAAAAAGATTAATAATGCATAGGTAATCGCTGCCGCCCAGTAGAATATCTTTTTATTTTTAATCACTGATCATACCTTCTAAGTTAGAGAGATTTGCATTTGTAATCTTTACATCAACAAACCTCCAAATGAATTTCTCATGGCCTCTAAAATTCACCACCCTGTTTGTCTCTGTCCTTCCAGTTAAACGGCCATTGTCAGACTTACTTTTGCCTTCAACTAAAACTTCAACAGTCTTCCCAATATGTTCTCTATTTTTTCTGGTAGTAATCCCAGACTGAAGCTCCATGGCCTGTGACAGCCTCTCCTCTTTTAAACCTTTTGAAAGATGTCCATCAAATCTATCTGCAGCGGTATTCGGCCTCTTTGAGTATTTGAATGCAAATACATTGTCATACTCTATCTCTCTTGAGGCATCCATTGTCATCTTAAAGTCATCATCTGTCTCGCTTGGGAAACCTACAATAATATCTGTAGTAATACTGATTTCTGGAAACCTCATCCTTATCTTATCTATCTTCTTTTTATATTCGGAATAGGTATATCCCCTGTTCATTTTTTGTAAAATTCTATCTGAACCTGACTGCAAAGGCAGATGAATGTGATTGCATACCTTTGGAAGTTCTGCCATTGAATCTATCAATTTATCAGATATGTCCTTAGGATGAGAGGTCATAAACCTTATCCTTTCAATCCCATTAACAGGATGAAGATAATGGAGTAAATCTGAAAAATCCATTCCACTATTATAACAATAGGAATTTACATTCTGGCCAAGGAGTGTAATTTCTTTATAGCCCATGTCTGCAAGCCCCTGAACCTCTTTTAGAATCCCCTCCTTAGGCCTGCTCTCCTCCCGACCCCTTGTATAAGGCACAACACAATAGGAGCAGAAGTTATTACAGCCGTACATTATGGTTACCAATGCCTTTATACCCTGATTTCTTAGTGTCGGATATAAAATTGTGTTTATTTCTTGTTCAGGCACATTAACAAGATGCTTATTCTTTTCTGAGAGGCCGTCAAGAAGTTTAGGTATTTCATGAATACTCCTCGTCCCAAAGACAATATCAACACCCTTTGCCCTTTTTATTATCTCCTCACCCTTCTGCTGGGCAATGCAGCCGCCAACACCTATCACAAGATTGGGATTATCTTTCTTTAAGCCCCTCAGCCTTCCAACCTCGCTAAAGAACTTATGCTCAGCCTTCTCCCTGATACTGCATGTATTAAGAATGATGAGATTGGCCTCTTTAATATCTTCTGTCATCTGATAGCCCTTCTCTGAAAGGATGCCGGCAATCCTCTCAGAGTCATGCTCATTCATCTGACAGCCCCATGTTTTAATATGTATTTTTCGCATATTTCCTATAAGTTTTTTTTAATTTTAAAATAGTATATCTTAAAAGGGGATAAGAGAAAAGGGAAAAATGAAGGCTGCGGATAGGGAACAACTTGAACTCTTGGCTAAAAAATTTGGACATTTAAAAAAAACTAAAAAGACGGCTCACGTCGCCTAAGGGGGCTTCGTCTGTGCCGCCCCGTTAGGCGAAATTACACTTTGTTTGAACGGCTAAAACATCAAAGGTCTTTACAGCCTCCTTCTGAATATCGCAAAAAGGCGCTCCAGCATCCTTGCTGAATATGGCCTATTTGACCATTCCTCTATATCCAATTTTATTGAGCTCCTTAAATCCTCATAAAAGACCTCCTCCATCTGCCTTCCAAATCCATTGTCAAGAATACCAACATTACCCTCGTCATTTCTCCTTAATGATTGAAAATCCAGATTTGCAGAGCCCACAATGCTAAAGCAGCAGTCAAAAAGAAAGGTCTTTGCATGGAGTATCTCTCCTTCATAGTTATAAATCTCAACTCCTGCCTTAAGAAGCCGGCTAAAGAATGCCCTGCCAGCATAGTATGCCGCAAGAACATCACTTTTTCCCGGAACAAGGAGACTTACCTTCACACCCCTTTTTACTGCCTCCTCAAGGCTTCTTAACATCATCCTGCTCGGCACAAAATACGCAGTGGTAAGGTAGATGCTCTCCCTTGCAGAGTTGATACTGTAATAAAGCAGTTTTCTCATCCTCTTTCTGCCTTTGGATGAGCTTGCAAAGATAGGAATAATGGGCAACCCTTCTGAAAAGACCTCTGCCTTACATTCCCAATGCAGCTCCCCGCCTCCCCATGCTGCCCAGCTCTTTTTGAATAGTTCAAGAAGCGCTGCAACCACAGGCCCTTTTACAAGCACGGCTGTATCCCTCCATGCCTTTCTCCTCCTGCGGAATTTAAAGCCGCGGTACTCATTTGCTATGTTCAGGCCTCCTGTAAAGGCATTAACACCATCAACTATGATAAGCTTTTTGTGATCACGGATAAGATAATCAAATGGCGCTGCCCATTTAAATGGCCGCGAGGCACGGAGCTCTACCCCAGCCTCTTTTAATTCTGACCAGAAGGATTTTGTTGTTGTAAAGGAGCCAAAATGGTCATAAAGCAGATATACCTTCACGCCTTCCTTTGCCTTTTGTTTTATCAGATTGCCTAATTCTATGCCTGTCTCATCATCCCTGAAGATATAAAATTCTATGCAGACAAAGGTTTTTGCCTCAGCTACAGCATTAAAGATCGCATCAAAGGCATCCTGCCCCTTCCAGAGAAGCTTTACCCTGTTGCCGTCAGTAAAGCCTGCGTCAACAAGCCCTTCCAAGACAGGACGCTCAAAGCTGGCTTTTGGTGAGATTATTTTTTTTTCTGCGGAAGTCATTAAAGACCGGTCTGTTTTATTGGTGCCCCCGACACGATTTGAACGTGCGGCCAACAGTTTAGGAAACTGCTGCTCTATCCAACTGAGCTACGGGGGCACATTAGAAGAGGTAAAATCAATAGCTGATAAGGGACAGTATACTCATACCATCCAGCTTATCCCTGCCCTTTAGCCCGGCGAGTTCAATTAAGAATGCTATTCCTACAATTGTGCCTCCGAGCTGTTTCACCAGATCAACCGCTGCTGACATTGTCCCGCCTGTTGCCAGAAGGTCATCCACGATAAGCACCCGCTCACCCGGCGAGACGGCATCCTGATGAATGGCAAGTGTATCCGTGCCATATTCAAGCTCATATTTTGCCTCATATACATCGCTCGGCAGCTTTCCCGGTTTTCTTATAGGAACAAAGCCTGCATTAAGCTGATGGGCAAGGGGTGCGCCAAAGATAAATCCCCTTGATTCTATACCTACTACCTTATTTATCCCTTCATCCTTGTAAAACGCTGTAAACCTATTTATTACCCTGTTAAAGGAATCCTTATCCTTTAATAATGTTGTAATGTCCCTGAATAATATTCCCTCTTTTGGAAAATCAGGTATATCCCTTATCTTTGTCTTTAAATCCATCCCCTGCATCCCCCAATTCTATAAAAGTTCTTCAAACTTCACTGATTTCTTATTTGTTATAAATCTCAGTTTTGTCAGCGCTGTTGCCTCTATCTGCCTTACGCGCTCCCTTGTAATACTAAATTGCCTGCCTATTACCTCAAGTGTCCTCGGCTCGCAGCCATCAAGCCCAAACCGCATTATTATAATCTTCTTCTCTGTCTCCTTAAGGAGGTCAAGCCACTTGATTATCTCCTCTCTCCTCATAATCCCCTCTGTTGTCTTTACAGGAGACAGAATTGCTGTATCCTCTATTATATCCTTAAGCGAATTTTCATCCTTATCGCCTATCGGCCTGTCAAGGGAGTAGGTCTTTCTTATTATCTGCCGTATCTTCCTTACCTCCTCAACATCCACCTCCATCCTTTCAGCGACCTCTTCTACTGATGGCTCCCTTCCCAGATCCTGTATCAGGGGCCCGAGGACAGACATAAAACTATTCACACTCTCTGCAATATGTACAGGCAGACGTATTGTCCTTGTCTGATTTATTATTGCACGCTCAATTGACTGCCTTATCCACCATGAGGCATAGGTGCTGAATTTGAATCCTTTTTCATATTTAAATTTCTCCACTGCCTTCATCAGGCCGAGATTTCCCTCTTCTATTATATCTGCAAAGGGAAGGCCGCGGTTGATATATCTCTTGCCGATATTTACCACAAGTCGGAGATTTGATTCAATCATCCTCTGCCTTGCCGCTTCATCACCATTTACTATCCTCTTTGCAAGCTCCTGCTCCTCCTCAAATGTCAGCAGAGGCGACTTTCTAATCTCCTTCAAATAGGAACGGATAGTATCTAAGCCGCCCTCTTCTTCTGCCTCAGTCTCAGCCTCAGCCTTATCCTCATCCTCATCAGTTTCATCTGCCGATTCAGCAGCAAATGGATGATCAAGCTCTTCAACAACATCTCTTTCCTCTTCTGCATCTTCTTGGGGCAATTCATACTCCAGCGTCTCCTCATGAATCTTTTTCTTTTTAGAGATCATATTGCCTCCTGATTTTATTTATATTATAACAAAAAAAAAACTAAGGCAAGAAAAAAAGAGGGTTCATTGACTTACCCCCTTTCCTCACCTCAAAATGAAGGTGATAACCTGTGGCGTTCCCTGTATTTCCAACCCTGCCGATTACCTGCCCCTCCCTTACCTCATCGCCCTCATCAGCAATATTCTCGGAATTATGCGCGTATACTGTCTGAAACTCGCTGTTGTGTTCTATGATAATCATCTTCCCATAGTCCTTATAACCCCTTCCTGAAAATGTCACCCTGCCGCCGGCAACAGCCTTTATCGGCGTGCCCTTTGGAACGCTTATATCAATGCCTTCATGCATCTTTCCGTTTCTGTTTCCATAGGGAGATGTTACCTTTCCTGTAATCGGCCAGATAAGGGAAATCTCTCTATCGCCAGACGGCGGGATAGAAACCTTTTTTGCCTTAATCTCATCCGGCTTATATATCTCCACCTCCAGAGCCTTCTCAGCGCCCGGAATAAATAACCATTCTCCTGTCTTTATCTCTGTGGCCTCCTCAAGATTATTTATCTTTGCGAGATGTTCCAGATCAACATTATATGTCTTTGCAATGCGCCAGAGGGTCTGGCCTTCTTTAATCTTATGGTAAACGCCTTTGGCATCTTTTCTTGAAGGAGGGGGAGAAGCGCATGAAGTTACTAAAAAGGTGAGAATAAATATGGGTGGCAGGGCCTTTTTTATAATAGTATAAATAAGAGGCCGCCGGCCATTTTCCATTTCAAAATCTGATGGAAAAATCGGGATAAATCCCTTCATAATCCTTCCATTTAATTTGCACATTCAAAACCCTTGCTGCACTTGGTCCTGTTCTTAATCTTTCTATAAACTTTTTTATTTCATCAACCTCACCCTCCACCTCCACATGCACCCTTCCGTCCGAAAGATTTTTCGTGAACCCTGTCAGGCTCATCTCAGCAGCAATATCCTCTGTAAAATAGCGGTAGCCAACACCCTGAACCCTGCCGCTCACAAATATCTCTGCCCTTCCCTTACTGTTTACCATATTCATCGTCTCCCGATATAGATGGTCGGGGCGAGAGGATTTGAACCTCCGACATCCTGGTCCCGAACCAGGCGCGCTACCAGGCTGCGCTACGCCCCGGGACGATTGAACAAATAAGTATCAATAATATACTAAATATATTCACCCTTGTCAAACAAAAAAATCTGTTTATTATTTTACTTCAATAGTCTTAATGCCAATAGCATTTTTAATAATTTCAAAGTCATTATCATTATGAAGAAGTGTAAAATTGTTCTCTCTAACTATCGCTGCAATCAAGCAGTCAATTGTTTTCCTGATGGTCTTTCCTTCTTTTCTGCATTGCCTGTAAATCTCCGCAGCTTTTATATAAGTTCCAATCCCTCCTGATTTCATAATTGGAAATTCAAGAATATAACTTTTTGTAGTCTCATAGACTGCATCATCTTTAATTCCCTGAAGAATTTCTGTCAAAATTATTTCGGTAATACAAATATCCTCTTCTTTTTCTATAAGCCGATGCAGTATATGGCGGTGTTGAGTATCCCTCCCTGTTAAAAAATCAATCCACACACTCGTATCAACGAGGATCATACTCTGTTTGCTCGCATTTCATTAAGATTGCCTTCCCATTTTACCTTACCTTCAAGTTTAAGTATCTTTTTCCTCCGTAATCTTTTCACAAGTTCTTCTATGGCATAATTGACAACCTCTTTTTTTGTCTTAAGGTGTGTGAGTTTGATCGCCTCTTTTAGGACATTATCGTTCAACTCTATGTTTGTTCTGGACATAATAAAGCCTCCTTTTATACACCAAAAATAACATATTTATGTGTATTAAGCAATAACTAAATAGGCCTCATGTATAGCAGATTACAAATTCTAACGGGGCGGGTAATCGCTCCACATCCCCTATTTCTTCTCTCTCCCTGCCTTCTTCCTCGGCCTGCCCGGTAAACCTAACCTGAATGTTCTGTCCAGTTTGTTCTCCATCTTGGTTATAAATCCCTCACTGCCATAAGGCCTGCCTGTCCTCCCATATTCCCTGTTTATGTATTGCGTATAACATAGAATTACACCCTGCATTATCTTGTATAATGATTCCTCTATCTTGGGCCTCACAAGCAGGTGAACATGATTAGTCATAAGAGAGTAGGCAAGGATTGGGCAGTTCCATGTATCAGAGTATTTTATAAGCAGCGATAGATATCTCTCTTTGTCCTTCTTATTGAAGAAGACCTTTTCTTTGTTGTTACCTCTTTGAACAATATGATGCGGATATCCTATTGCTACGGCTCTTGCTATCCTCGGCATGAGGGGGTTCTACAGGATAAGACCTCTCGTGTCAAGAAAATATGGGATGTGGAGCCTGTCTAAAAACTACTGTTTTTTGGGTTTGTGGCCGCATAAGTGGTTGATTTTATTGAAGCCCATTTTTAGAAAAATGAGTTTTTAGACAAGCTCTGTGTCCCAATTCTTCCCAAAAATCTTTGGGCATCATATCTTATTCAATCATTAACGTTCAATAGAAGGGGTATAACCGGCCTTTTTTTTCTTATTATACTCATAACGAAGTTGCAAGATTTCTACAAACAATGCGAAGCCCATAGGCAGATATATATAAGCCTTTGGAACATGTTTGTGCAGCCCTTCCATAAAAATAGTTACACCAATAGTAATGAGGAAAGAGAGGGCTAAAATCTTAAGTGAGGGGCGCTGTAAAAGAAATTCCCCAATTGACTTAGCAAAAACAAGGATTGCAAGAAAGGAAACTACTACAGAAACAATTATCACCCAAACCTTATCAGTCAAACCAATGGCGGTTATAACAGAATCTATTGAGAATACAACATCCAATAGGACAATCTGGGAGATAATAAAAAAGAAACCGCTGTATATTGATTCGCCTGCATGCTGCGCATCCCCTTTTATTTCAATCGTGTGATGAATCTCACGCACTGCCTTCAGCAAAAGAAAAAGCCCTCCTGCAATGAGTATGATATCCCGTATTGAGAAATGCAGCATTATATTATTGGTAAGGCCTGATAGTGTTAATAAAATAAAAAGCATCAGAATCCTTGCTAAAAAGGCAGCCCCTAAGCCAAAGATCCTTGCCTTATTTCTGTGGGATTTAGGGAGCCTGTCTACAAAAATAGAAATGACAAGTATATTGTCTATACCAAGGACTAACTCTAAACCAACTAATAGCGCCAGTAAGGCGAGTGCATCTGCCATAATACTGCAATGTTATATAATTTACTTATCACCTGTCAACAATATATTGTGATGTATGATATCTTGCCTGAATGTCGGCAGACAGGCGTCAGGAGGTGTGGGCTTATTAGGTTCAGCATCTATGTCAGAGATTCAACGCAAATGATATAGCTCGCCCGACTTCAATCATCTTGCCTGCTGAAAGAGTTGTGATAAGAGATCCGATCTTGCCCTTAGATACGGTTTGGATGTGATCACAGTTCACAGCAGAATCGTGAGGCAGGCCGTCTTGCTTTGAAAGAAAGACCTCGCTTGGGATATCTCTGACGGTAGTCGTAATAGGCGCTATGGTAACTTCACCAAGATAGTCAAGAACAGAATCTCGCGTCAATATGAGCACGGGCCGCTTCTTATCGGGATGGAGGAACTTGTACCAGCGGACTTCACCCCGTTTAATTCATCCCCCCACACCTGCTCATCTTCCCATGGGCTGAACTCGTGCTTTTTGACAGGCTTCGCTAAATAGCCTTTGCGGTGCTTCTGCTCAAGAAGTGCTACACTGTAACGCATGAGCGCATCACGCAACGCTTTCCTCGCGAAAGCAGATCGCGATGTATGCAGCCGTTTTACAGTCCGGTCTACCGCTTCAACGAGATCGTCATCAAGTGTCATCTGCACTGTTTTCATGTTACTATTTGTCCTCTGCGTATATGGATTAATATAGCTATTATAATCCACATAATATGGATAGGTCAAGAAATTTCAAGAGTGTAATGGCTCCACACCCCTATCTCTTCCTTCAACTGCGATGCAACGGACTGGTCAGTTATCCATCGCCTGCAGGCCTCATCCCGGATGACGGCGGCTGTATCATAGCTCCATGGTTACGCTGCCGCCTATGGAAATATTCTATAAATATCTTTACGATGTGCGATGCGTTGACAAACAATTATTTGATTGTCTTTATCTATTGTAATACCTATTCTGTGATTTCCTAAACGGATCTTATATTTGTCTGGATAACCTGTCATGCGTTCAATATATCCAAGTTCAAATGGATTGGAGGTCAACGATCCACTAAAAACAATTTCCTCAGCCTTCGTTTGTATTTCCTTGGGCAACTTGGATAGTTCTTTGAGAAAACGTTTTGTATATTCAACCTTCCACATTCTGTTTCAGCGATTGATAGTATTTTTTGGCGTCTTCAAATGAGAGATGTTCTTCACCTTTTACTTCATCCATTAATTTTGCTAATCCGTAATTTTCTATTACCTCCTCCAAAAGCTCAAATTCTTCAATAGGTATCTGAACAGCAACAGGATTTTGATTCTCATCAAGGAGTATATTTTTATGAATTTTCAACATCTTTCTCCTCCCAAGGCTTGTTTATTATATTTTATCTTATTGCACGAATGTGATAATGATATAATGTTATATGATAACTAATAGGCTGTCAAGGATTTTGCTAAAAGAGCTTGACTAACTAAAAGCTATACAATATATGAACATATTAACAGACTTTCTTTATTGGAAGGCAGTAATAAAATGACAGAGGAATTGACAATCAGGCAGGAGATAAAGAGGCTCATCACTAATAATATGCTTACTGCAAAGATGATCTCAAAGATGCTGATGGTCAAGGAAAAGGATGTTATTGACCACCTTAATCATATTGCCATGTCTGTTGGGAAGAAGGATTTTATAATTGAACCGTCAATGTGCATGAAGTGCGGCTTTGTGTTTAATAAAAGGGAGAGGCTCACAAGCCCGAGCCGCTGCCCTATCTGCAAACACGAAGGCATATCAGAACCGAGGTTTGGAATAAAAAAGGAAGACTGATTTTATCAGGCGTTTCATAAAAGGGTTTGACACCCCAATAAGGCCGTTATATAATTCAATAATAGGAGGTGAGACTATGGCCTATAAAGAAAAAATAGTGGTAGACCCAGACATAATGCTCGGCAAGCCAATTATAAAAGGAACCCGCATAACTGTTGAGACTATTCTGAGAAAATTATCAG
>CAKKST010000423.1:0-12610 GCA_919903585.1 Nitrospiria bacterium
TTTGTTATTAAAATCCAATTCCCAGTATCTTTTAATCTGAATATTCCCTTTTTCACATATCAAATAACTGGCTGGAGGCAGTTTCTTTATACCTTTAAAAATAGTGTATGGTGCAGGAACGAACTGAAAACTCAGATATTGGTCAAGGGCATCTAAATCAAGCTCTTTATTTACAGCATCATCCTGAATAATGGCCTTTAATTCAGAGGCAAAGATTACACTATTATTTATAATGGCATAAACAAGGGGTTTTTTACCGACCCGGTCTCTGGCAAGAAAGAGCCTTTCCTTTTCTGAATCCCATATAGCAAAGGCAAACATCCCTCTTAGATACTTTAAACAGTCAGCCCCATTATCCTCATAAAGATGAAGTATTGCCTCAGTATCAGAGTTTGTTTTGAATCTATGACCTCTTTTTTCTAAATCCTCACGCAGCAGCCTGTAATTATAAATCTCGCCATTAAATACTATCCAAATCTTCTCATTTTCATTTGATATTGGCTGATGGCCTGTATTAATGTCTATTATGCTGAGCCTGCGCATCCCAAGGCCGATATTTTTATTGATATAATACCCTTCATCATCAGGTCCGCGATGGATAAGGGTATCGCACATACTCTTTATCAAACCCTTTTCAACAACCTTATCCTTGTTAAAATTTAATTTGCCGCATATACCGCACATATTAGATGCCTAATTCCTCTTTAACAGATCTTCATATAAAGAAATATATCTTTTCACAATTAAGTCCCAGTCATATCTTTTTGCTATTTCTTTTGACCTTATTGACATCCTCTTAATAAGTTCTTTATCTTTTACTAAACTTACCATTGCCTTTCCAAGTTCAACAGGGTCTTCAGCAGGAACAAGAAGGCCATTATAACCATCCCTCACCACCTCTATATTTCCACCCACTGATGTAGCAATTATTGGCTTGCCTGCTGCCAAAGCCTCAAGATTTACATTTGCAAATGGTTCTCTCCTTGATGAATTGACAAAAAAAAGGCACTCCTTAAATAAGGCAATCTTCTTCTCACCTGTTACATTCCCAAGGAAATTAACAGGGCCATTTAAGCCTTTTTCATTAACAAACCTTTTATAATTTTCTAATTCCGGGCCGACTCCGGCAATATTTAATCTTACCTCCGGGAATTTTTTATTTATATGGCTAAATGCTGAAATAAGAATATCAAAACCCTTTTTCTTCGTCATACTCCCCATGGCAAGGATATATTGCTCCTTATTCCTTGAGGGTTTATAGGCATCAAATTCTGATATCATTACACCATTTGGGATAAGCCTTATCTTATCATCTGGAACACCTGCCTTTTCAATCTCTTCTTTCAGATAATTACTCTGGGCGACTATTGCATCAGCAGAGAATAATGCCTTCTTTACCCTTCTGTCTAATCTTGGATGCCTTCTTATACCCTCATCAGGCAGGATATCTGAGCCATGTGGCCTTATTACTAAAGGTGTTTTAAATATCGTTTTAAATGTTGCGCCTACATACCCCGGCGGATATGCGCCATGGCAATGAAGTATATCAAAATTATTAATAATTTTTTCCCAAAATAAATAGAGCAAAACCTGCCTTACAGCAAATCTTTTTGATGACGGCCTTTGATATCTTCTGATATTATAATTGGCATCTATTTTATTATTTTTACCTCTCACATTCGGGGCAAGCACTGTGATTTCATGGCCGATGTTAGAGAGAGAGGTGGCAAAATTATGCAGGAATATCTCTGCCCCGCCGATAATTGGAAGAAATGTTGCAGTATAAAAGCATATCTTCATTTAGCAAATTGGCTTAATTTATTTTCAATTATCCTTATCACAGATTCCACTGTAATCTCATCAAGACATCTGCTTTTTTTTGTGCCATCGCAGCCGTCCTTGCCGCAGGGTATGCAATCCCAGTCCTTCTGGATTACAGTATGAGTTCCAAATGTCTGTATCCCATTCTTTTTTTGATAAGCATTTTTTTGCCCCTTGTCCCTTGCCCCTTGCCCCTGCTGATTATCCCACGGCCCCCAGTGGAAGGCGCCTGATGGTCCAAATAATGCAATTACAGGTGTGTTCATAGCTGCGGCAATATGCATAGGGGCTGAATCAACACCAAAAAATAACTGTGCCCTTGAAGACAATGCACCAAGCTGCTTTAATGAAGTTTTTCCTAATAATTGCAATGGCTTTGATTTGCAGAGCTTAAGTATTTTCTTAGCCTTATCAAGTTCCTTTTTTTCAGGGCTTGAGGTTACGATTACCCTTGTCTTCTTTTTAATCTGGAGATAATCCATTATCTCTGACATTGATTTGTCATTCCATGTCTTAAAAAGCCAGCGAGAGGTTGGATGCACATGCACAAGGATATCCTTTTTACTGACTTTATTCTTTTTTAAAAAATTATCAATGTATTGTTCATCTTCATTGTTAAAATAAAAATCTGCTCTTTTGTCCTTTGTATCAATTCCAAACTCCCTTACAGTATCCAGATTATATTCAACTGTATGCCTTCTTTTCTGATCAACATTTGCAAGATGGGTATATAAAAATCTCTTTCCTAAAAAGCCTTTTCCTTTTGGGTTATTTCCGATCCTGTATCTGGCGCCGCTTAAAAAAGAAAGTAATGCAGGCCTGTCGCCGCTTGTCAGGTCAACCACTAAATCAAATCCCTTCTTTCGTAAATCAGATACAAAAATTATTTCATTTTTGACTCTCTGTGATAAGGATAATCTATTTATATCCCTCTTATAAACAATTATCTCATTAAGAAGTGGGTTGCCTGTAAGCATCTCTTCTGTCCCTTTATTTACAAGAACTGATATTTCTGCGTCATTGAATGCCTCTCTCAATGCCCGGATCGTTGGTACTGTTAAGAGGACATCGCCTATATGCCTCAATTTAATTATCAATATCTTTCTTACATCATTAAAAAAGATATTCTTTTTCACCTTATCAGCTTCCCGATCCTCCACCACCTCACCCATGTATCCTTACCATCCCATGACCAGTAAATAATAAAGGCGTTCCCTTTAACCTTATTAGTCTTTACAAATCCCCAGTAGCGGCTGTCATAACTCTGATCACGATTATCTCCCATAACAAAAAGTGAATCAGAAGGAACAATTATAGGGCCTGTATTGTCCCTCGGCTCATACTCACGCTGTTTAATATGCGGATCCTGATGGATAATGTATTTTTCATCCAGCCTCTCGCCATTCACATAAACCTCTTTGTTCTTGATCTCAACCTTGTCCCCGGAGACACCGATGACCCTTTTTATAAAGTCCTTTCTCTCATCCTCTGGATAGATAAATACAATAATATCACCCCTATTGGGCTTTTTGAAATCCAATATCTTGGTATCTGTAAAGGGTATCCTTATGCCGTAGATAAATTTATTTACCAGTATATGGTCGCCAATATCAAGAGTTGGGATCATTGAGCCTGATGGGATCTTAAATGCCTGCACAACAAATGTCCTTATCACAAGGGCAAGAAGCACAGCTATAGCTATGGCCTCAATGTATTCCCTTATTAACGATTTTTTCTTCTCCATTAAAAACTCCTCACTTTCAGATTAATCTTTGATCTTCAATACTGCAAGAAAGGCATCCTGTGGAAGCTCCACCCTTCCTACCTGTTTCATCCTCTTTTTGCCTTCCTTCTGTTTCTCAAGCAGTTTCCGCTTTCTTGTAATATCACCGCCATAGCACTTTGCAGTGACATTTTTTCTCAATGGCCTTACATTCTCCCTTGCAATTATCTTGCTGCCAATAGCCGCCTGTATGATTACCTCAAATAACTGCCTTGGTATTATCTCCTTCATCTTTTCGCACAACTGCCTCCCGCGAATCTCGGCCTTTTCCCTGTGGGTAATAAATGAAAGGGCGTCAACTATCTCGCTATTTAACAGGACATCAAGCCTTACTAAATCCGACTCCCTGTATCCAAGAAAATCATAGTCAAGGGAGGCATAACCCCTTGTTAGAGACTTAAGCTTATCATAAAAGTCAAGGACGATCTCATTTAATGGCAGCTCATACTTCACCAGTATCCTGTCCCTGCTTAGATATGTGAATTCCTTTTGAATCCCCCTCCTCTCCTGACACAACTGCATAATAGACCCGACATATGTGTCAGGGAGGATTATATTTGCCAGAATAAAGGGCTCCTCAAACCTCTCTATCTGGTGAAGCTCAGGCATTTTTACAGGGTTATCTACAATAATCCTTTCACCCTTTTTTGTTGTAATCTGATAAACAACTGTAGGCGCTGTGCTTATCAGGGAGAGATTAAATTCCCTCTCAAGCCTCTCCTGAATTATCTCCATGTGCAGAAGTCCTAAAAAGCCGCATCTAAACCCAAAGCCGAGGGCAAGAGAGGTCTCCGGGTCGTATGTGAATGATGAGTCATTAAGCCTCAGCTTCTCAAGGGCATCGCGCAGGTCTTCATACTGGTCTGTATTTAAAGGATACAGGCCGCAGAAGACCATCGGCTTTGCAACCTTAAAACCCGGAAACTGGGAGTCTGTGGGATCCCCTGCAAGTGTTATGGTATCGCCGATTTTTGTATCAGTTACATTCTTTATTCCTGCTACTACATAACCAACCTCGCCAACAGAAAGGCTGTCAGTCCTGTTTATCTTCGGGTTGAAGATGCCCACCTCATCTACCTCATAGACGCTGCCTGTAGACATCATTATTATCTTATTGCCTGCTGATATCCTGCCGTCAAATATCCTTACAAGCATAACAGCCCCCCTGTAATTATCATACCATGAATCAAATACAAGGGCCTTAAGCGGCCTGTTTATATCGCCCTTTGGCGCAGGTATCATCTTTATAATTGCCTCCAATACCTCTTCTGTCCCCCTCCCCTCCTTTGCGCTTGTCAGGGCTGCCTCTGAGGCATCAATCCCGATTATCCCCTCAATCTCCTCCTTCACCCTTTCAATATCTGCGCCTGGCAGGTCAATCTTATTAATCACAGGGACAATCTCAAGGTTATTATCTATTGCCAGATAGGCATTTGTCAGGGTCTGGGCCTCAACACCCTGAACGGCATCAACCACAAGAAGCGCACCCTCACAGGCAGCGAGGCTCCGCGATACCTCATAGGTAAAATCCACATGGCCGGGGGTATCTATAAGATTCAGGATATACTCCTTCCCATCCTTTGCCATGTAATTTAACCTCACAGCATGGGCCTTTATGGTTATTCCCCTCTCACGCTCCAGATCCATATCATCAAGGACCTGATCCACCATTTCCCTCTTTGACAGGGCGCCTGTGTATTCCAGAAGCCTGTCTGCAAGCGTGGATTTACCGTGGTCAATATGGGCGACTATTGAAAAATTCCTTATATTTTCCTGTAACATAGTAAAATTGTATTATATAATCAATCTACTATTTTTGTCAAAGAAAATAGCTTGCAAAAATAGCAGATATTGACATGTTACAGGCTGGATGCTATTATCCAGCAGATGAAGACAGGTAAAAGATATATACCAATATCCATCTTTGGCCTCCTCATTCTCATAATCCTCTATTTTTTAAGTAAAGTCATACTCCCCTTCTTTATTTCAGCCCTTCTTGCATATCTATTAAATCCAGTTGTAGATTTACTTGAGAAAAAGAGGGTGCCGAGGGTAGTCTCTATCCTCCTCATATTTTTAGGCGCAATAATTCTTCTGACCATATTTATACTTGTTATCATCCCCACTGTTAAATATGAACTTGAGATTGTCATTAACAATATCCCCCGCTACATTGAGGTAATACAGAATAAGATACTGCCCTATTTAGCGGAGACCTTTAAGATACCTGTGCCTAAGACATCAGAAGACCTTCGTCAGGAGCTTATTACAAAGGCAAAGGGATTATCACCTGATCTCATCCAATGGTTCTCTAAATATATCCTAAATGCCCTCTCCAGCGCCCTTAGTTTCATACTCGGTATCCTGAGTTTTTTTATTATCCCTGTGGCAACCTTTTATCTGTTAAAGGACTACAATAAGATAAAGGAAATGGCTGTTGGACTTATACCGAAGACATACAAAAAGAGGGCCACTACATTATTAGCGGATGTAAATAGTGTCCTGAAGGGCTTTATCATAGGCCAGCTCTCTGTCAGCCTTATCCTAACTGTTATATACAGCACAGGCCTGTGGATCATTGGTGTGGACATGCCTGTTGTTATAGGCATCCTCTCTGGCCTTGCCAATATGGTTCCATATCTTGGCCTGATTATCGGCATCACAATAGCAGGTATTATGGCATTCCTTGAATTTCAGGATATCTACCATCCACTATATGTTATAATATTATTTGCAATTGCACAGGGTCTTGAGGGTATGCTCATCTCACCGAGGATAGTCGGTGAGCGGGTCGGCCTGCATCCTGTGGCTATTTTAATTGCCATATTTATTGGAGGGAATCTCTTTGGTTTCTTTGGGATGCTCTTGGCTGTGCCAGTAACAGCAGTATTAAAAGTTATTGCTAAGAATTTTATAAAGGAGTATGGAAAATAGTTTGCTTGCTGAGAAGATGATTAAAGAAAAAGGCATAGCCATTGTCTCTGTTGATAAGGCAGGATATGCCTTTGATGCAGGAATCCGAGTTGGTGATAAACTAATTTCAATCAATGGACATAAGATATCTGATCCTATTGACTATAAATTCTATCAGGCAGATGAAATATTAAAGATTAACATATCACGAGATGACGAAGTAAAGGAATTTATAATAGAAAAAAAAGAGGACGAGGATATCGGCCTTGAACTATCGCCAATGCGAATCAGGAGGTGCCCTAATAAGTGCATCTTCTGCTTTGTTGACCAGATGCCGGAGGACTGCAGGGAGAGCCTTTATATAAAGGATGAGGATTACCGCTTCTCTTTTTTATATGGCAGCTACCTGACCCTTACTAATCTTACAAAAAAGGATAAAGAAAGAATATTTGAACAAAGGCTGAGCCCTTTATATATCTCAGTTCATACAACAGATAATGACCTGCGAAGGGAGATGCTGGGTAATAAAAAGGCGCCGGATATAATAAAAGAAATAGAGGAATTAACTCAGCACAGGATTTATCTTCACACACAGATTGTGCTCTGCCCCGGCATAAATGATGAAGATTATCTCAAAAAGAGTATTAATGATCTAAAAAGATTCTATCCATTTGTATCTTCTATTGCTGTTGTTCCAGTTGGTCAGACAAGGCACAGGGTAAATAAGTTAAGGCCAGTAGATAAGAATTATGCAAAAAGGGCAATTGAAGGATTAAGTAAAATTAAAAAAGAAATAAAAAGGGAATTGGGAGAGGATATATTATTCATTGCCGATGAGTTTTATATAAAGGCAGGGATGGACTTTCCTGAGATAGATGAATATGCAGACTTTCCCCAGCTTGAAAATGGCGTCGGTCTTGTGCCGCTTTTTCTTTCTGAGTTTAATGAGGCTTTGTCTAAGATAAATAATCCACCCTCACCCCCCTTTAGTAAAGTGGGAAAAGGGGGAAATAAAAAAATTTTTACAATAACAGGTGCGTCTTTTGCACCTTATTTAAATGAATGCACTGCTAAATTAAAAAGAGATGGTTTTGATATTGATGTGGTTACAGTAAAAAATAATTTACTTGGTGAGAGTGTTACTGTTGCAGGCCTGCTCTCTGGCAAGGATATTTTATCTGCACTAAGAAAGTATGATAAGGGTATTGTTTTAATCCCCTCAGTCGCCTTAAGAGAGGCAGGGGACAGATTTTTGGACAACATGACACCTGATGAATTAAGAAGGAAAACAAGGATGGAGATAAAAATCGTAGGGTCTGATGCATGCGGACTTATTGATTCAGTCTTTAATTAAAGAAATTTATGAAGATCACTGGCAAAACAAAAATAGTCGGGATATTTGGTTATCCTGTAAAACATACCCTCTCCCCTCTTATGCACAATGCTGCGTTTTCTGCATTAAGGCTTGATTATTGCTACCTTCCCTTTGAGGTAAGGCCTGAGAATCTTAAAGAGGCAGTAGAAGGTATACGGGCATTAAATATACGAGGTGTTAATATCACTGTGCCTCATAAAGAGGCAGTGATGGATTACCTTGATGAGTTGTCTTCTGAGGCAAGGCTGATTGGCGCTGTTAATATAATTGAGAATAGAGATGGCAGGCTCATCGGGTACAATACTGATGCAAGGGGATTTATTAAGTCCCTGTTAATGGATGCAAAGACAAAGGTAAAAGGGAAAAGGGTATTAATCCTTGGTGCAGGCGGTGCCGGGAAAGGTGTTGCTGTAGCCTGTGCTATGGAAAATGCCGCTGCCATTACAATAGCCAACAGGACAGCAGATAAGGCTGAGAGGCTTACTGAATATTTGAAAGGCCAATTTTCAGAAATACCTTTTTCTGCCATTTCTCTGGAAAAGGATAGGCTCCCAGAGGTGATTGCTGATGCAGATATATTGATAAATGCCACATCTGTAGGTTTAAAAAGGGGTGAATCATTGCCCGTCTCCTCCAGACACCTACATAAAAATCTGGTTGTATACGATCTGATTTATAATCCCCCTGATACCCCATTCCTGAAAATGGCGGGAAAGGCAGGTGTAAAAAAGGCAGTAAACGGCCTCGGCATGCTCCTTTATCAGGGCGCCTTATCATTTGAGATATGGATGTGCAAAAGGCCTCCTATTGATGTAATGAAAAAAGCGCTTTTTTGACATTATTTTGACTCCACATGATTTTTTTGTAGACAATCCTTTTAAAGAAGTGTATCATATAAAGGTTTTTGTAATCCGAATCCTTAGTTTGTGGGCTGTAGCAGTAACAGAAAATTTGTAACATGGGGTTTATTGAAGGTGGATTATAAGACTCAAATTAAAGATCTAAAATATCCTACAGGCATCTACACAAAACTCAAGAACAAGGTCAGACGGTTTATTATATGCAACTTCAATGAGGGATATGCCAAGCAGCAGGAGGCAAAGCGTAGGGGTTACTGCCTTCAATGCGGAAAATGCTGCAACCTTGTCTATCGCTGTCCGTTTTTAAAGGGTTCGGGAGAGAATATCTGGTGCCAGATATACCACAATGGCAGGCCAATGCAGTGCATTGCCTTTCCTTTAAATGAAAAAGACCTTGCAGATGTAAACTATGAATGCGGCTACTACTTTGAAAAATAGCCCCCTTTAATATCCAGCCCAAAAAATGGCGCATTCCTCTCAAGAGAATTAAAATAGGCCGGGCTCTGATTATAAAAGGCGATCGCCTTTTTAATCCTCGCAAAATCACCCTTCTTATATCCATAACGTTTCAGATAATAGGCAGCGGTATGCGCAGCATCTTCCATATCCCATGGATTTGACAGGCCGTCGCCGTTCCCATCCTGACCATATACAAGCCATGTACTGGGCATAAACTGAAAAGGCCCCATCTCCCCATGTTTAGCGCCTGACTGTTTTTTGCAGTCATGGCCATTTTTTTTGCATATCTGTAAAAAGGCTGCCCTCTCCTTCTTTTTCCATCCCTTGGTCTCTTCTGAATCATTCTTTTTTATTTTGTATACATCCAGTATCCTGTATTCACCGAGATTCCTGCCCATAGATGATTCCTGAAACCAGAGGAACTCTATCACTTCCGCATCCACATTATATTTACTTTCTGCCAGTTCAAAGAGTTTATAGGGATTTGGGGTTGAATCATTTAAACTCAGGGTGTCTGATGTATAGATGCTATCTAAATTATTTCTATTTGAGAGGCTTCCTGAAACCTCTGAGATGTCGCCATAATCAATATATAAGAAGGTTAATATTGCAAGAGCAAAAAAGGCGCCTGTCATTAATAATTTTGAAAAGACCTTTACCTTTTTCTGAGGTGATGGGTCAGTTAGATTGTATTGATTAGCGACAGCAGAAAACTGCCTTCTCGCAGCAGATGATTCAAGAGACTTCTTTGCATAATATCTTATATATGGCTTCTCGCCTTCATTACCTGCAAGGGATAATAGTATCTCCTTTGCCTTTTCGTCAGCAATCTTATTTAAGGCTTCTATTGCCCTTACCTTGTTTCCAATATGTCTGCTCTCTAATGCCCTGAGGCACTCTTTAATAGTCATTGAAACCTCTTTATCTGCAATTTCCATTCCAGTATAAGGGCATAAAAACCCCTTAAAAATTTATTACTTAAACAATGGTATTGCAAAATAGTCACACTTTTTTTAACAAAAATTAATACCAATCATGACAAATTTTGTAAATAAACACTATTTCTATTGTCCTGTCCGTAACAGTTCTTTACACTTTTTGGTATGTCATTCCCGCAGCGTTTTTGAGCGGGAATCCAGAAAAGGAATTAGATTCCCGTTTTCACGGGAAACCCTGGATTCCTGTCAGAGGCATACAGGAATGACAAAAAGCGTAAAACTATTTATGAGACAGGACACTATGAGTACTTTCTTGTGCCACAATTTTAAATTTATATTATCCCCTTCTTACCCTTCTGGCGTTCAGGACGCCCTCTACCTGCTGGATTTTCTCAATTACCTTTTTTAGATGTTCAAGGTCATTTATGTCAACAACAAAATCCAGCACAGCCTTCTTATCCTCCCTCGTTGTCGCCTCTGCGTGGCTTATGTTTGCATCTGATGTTGTTATTGCTGAAGAGACATTTGCAAGGAGCCCTGGCTTGTCCAGCGTAAGCACACTTATCTCCACAGGATGGGCTTGCTTCTCTGTCACATCCCACTCTACATCAATCATCCTGTCCCTGTTATAGTCAAGCTGGTCCATGTTCGGGCAGTCTTTTGTATGAATAGAAAGCCCCCTGCCCCTCGTTATAAAACCGATTATCCTGTCACCCGGCACAGGATTACAGCATTTTGAGAATTGAACAAGGATATCATCAATCCCCTTTATCTTAACACCTACCTTTGCTGATTTTGGACGCTTTTTGCTGACCTCCTTCTCCTGCACAACCTTTTCAGGTGAAAAAATATTCACCGCCTGATGCGCCGATACCTTGCCATAACCTATAGCCACAATTAATTCATCAATATTTGGCACATTGAATTGTTTAAGCGCCTCTGCTAATTTTGGATGCCTTTGCAATTCATTCTGATTAAGGTTGTGCCTCTTCAGCTCCCTTTCAAAGATATTCTTGCCTATTTCAAAACTCCTCCGCCTCTCTTCAACCTTGATCCACTGTTTTATCCGAGACTTTGCCCTTTGCGTCTTAACAATCTTCAGCCAGTCCCTGTGCGGCATGTGTTTTGGGTCTGTCATTATCGCAACAGCATCCCCGCTTCTCAACTGATACCTTAGCGGAACAATCTTGCCATTAATCTTTGAGCCAACACACTGATTGCCGATATCAGAATGGATGCTGTAGGCAAAATCAATCGGCGTAGAGCCCTTGGGAAGCTCCCTGATATCCCCCTTTGGTGTAAAAACATAGACCACATCAGCAAACATGTCCACTTTAAAGAAATCAAGAAACTCCATGCTGTCCTTTGTATCCTGCTGCCATTCCACAAGCTGCCTGAGCCAGTCAAACACCATCCTGTCTCTTTCATCAATCTGCCCCTTCTCCTTATATTTCCAGTGTGCCGCAATACCTTCCTCTGCGATCTTATTCATCTCCTCTGTCCGTATCTGAAATTCTACCCTCTCGCCCCTCAGGCATATAACCGTTGTGTGAAGGGATTGATATAAATTTGATTTCGGGACACCGATGTAGTCCTTAAATTTTCCAGGCACAGGCGACCATAGTGAGTGGATTACGCCAAGGATGCCATAGCAGTTGAATTTTGAGTCTGCAATTATCCTTATTCCGGCAAGGTCATACACCTCATCAAAGGGGATCCCCTGCTTCTGCATTTTCTGATAGATGCTGTAAAAATGCTTTGACCTGCCCTGAACATCTGCCTTAAATCCATGTTCAGCAAGGCTCCTTTTTACAATCTCTATAACCTCATTTATATATTTTTCCCTTTCATCCTTCTTCTTTTCAACCCTGTCCCCCAGATCAAAATATACATCAGGCCTCAAATATCTCAGGCATAGGTCCTCAAGCTCTGCCTTGATCCAGCCGATACCAAGCCTGTTTGCAAGTGTGGCATAGATATCAAGCGTCTCCTGAGCAATCCACTGCTGTTTTTCAGGTGTATGATGCTGCAATGTCCGCATATTATGAAGCCTGTCAGCAAGTTTTATTAGGATAACCCTTATGTCCTTTGACATGGAAAGTATCATCTTTCTGAAATTCTCAGCCTGCCTTTCCTCCTTGGTCTTAAAGACAATCTTTCCTATGTTGGTAACCCCATCCACAAGCTGTGCAACAGTCGGGCCAAATTCCTTGGATATTTCCTCAATACTAATCTTGGAATCCTCTGCTGTATCGTGCAGAAGGCCTGCAGCAATAGAAGGGCTGTCAAGCTTAAGTATAGTAAGTATCTTTGCCACCTCTATCGGGTGGGTAAGATACGGCTCACCTGAATGACGCACCTGTCCTGTATGGGCCTTTGAAGAAAAATTATATGCCTTTCTTACAATCTCAACATCGGCCTTGGAATTATAAGATAGGATATCATTAATTATGTCTTCTAT
>CAKKST010000423.1:12710-16084 GCA_919903585.1 Nitrospiria bacterium
TAATTATGTCTTCTATTACTTTCTTTGTATTACTCATTTTTATATTACGCATCCTCACTTACAGGAAATCTTATATCCTTAATCTTCATCTGAATACTCAAGGTTCCCTGCCACTCATTTAATCTCGGCGTAACTGCAATATCAAATCCACTTCCACTTTCATTAAACATCTGTATCTTCTCACCCATGTTAAAGCCTATAGCATCTGCCTGAGCCCTCTCCTGCCGCACCTTTAATTTAAGGTGATTCTTACCAACAATCTTTGGATAAAGGGCCTCAACATCAGATATACTGAATACAGGCTCAGGATTGCTGATCCCAAAGGGTTCCAAGAGCTCAAACCCCTTAAGAATTTTAAAATTAAGGTCATTTATGTTTATCTCACTATCTATATAAAGCCTTGGCACAAAATCCTCATTTTTAAGTTTTGCGCCAACTATCTCATTAAACCTCTCTGAAAAAAGGTCTATCCTATCCTTTCTGATTGTAATGCCTGCTGCATACTTATGACCTCCAAAGGCATCCAGATATGAACTGCACTCAAGAAGACCGTCATATAAATGAAAGGCAGGGATGCTCCGTGCAGAGCCCTTCCCTATCCCATCCTCCCTCATAGAAATAAGGATGGTCGGCCTGTAATACTCATCAACAATCCTTGAGGCAATTATGCCAATTACACCCTGATGCCAATTCTCTGATGAAAGGACAATAGCCTTTGCATTATTAATATCAATATCCTTATTAATCCTCTCCTTTACCTCATTAAGTATCTCCTCTTCTATCCTCTGCCTTTCCCTGTTTTTTTCATCCATCATCTTTGCGCATCTCACAGCCTCTTCCTCAGAATCTGTTGTTAAAAGCATAACCCCGATATCTGCATCATCAAGCCTGCCGGCAGCATTTATCCTCGGCGCAAGTGTAAAGCCGACGATGCCGACACTTATATTCTGGCCGTCAAGATTGGAAACGAGCTTTAGCGCTGCAATACCTTTTCTCTCACCCTTTGATAATAACTTAAGCCCCTCCTTTACCAGCTTTCTGTTCTCACCAATTAAAGGCGAGACATCTGCAATTGTGCCCAGCGCCACAAGGTCAAGGTATTTGTGTAATATGGGATCAAGGGGTTGTGGGGTTACGGGGTCATTAAACTCTTTGATTTCCTTGAATCCTTGAATCCTTGAACCCTTGAATCCTTGAAGAACCCCCTGCGCCAGCTTCATGGCAACGCCAACACCTGCAAGGTCGCGAAAGGGATACAGAGAATCTGTCCTGTTGGGATTAATAACTGCGTATGCCTGCGGCAGAACATCCGGCGGCTCGTGATGATCAGTAATAATGACATCTATGCCCAGCCCCCGAGCCGCTGCTACCTGCGGATTTGAGGTGATTCCGCAATCAGCAGTAATTATTAGGCTGATTCCCTTCTCCTTTATTTTATATATTGCATCTTCCCTAAGACCATAACCCTCTCTTAATCTGTGTGGAATATAATATGAGGCATCATAGCCTATCTCCTTAAAAAAAAGATACAAGAGGGATGTTGCAGTAACACCATCAACATCATAGTCGCCGTATATCAAAATTCCTTCACCTGAGCTTATTGCCCGCCCTATCCTCTCCACTGCCTTCTCCATATCCGGAAGCAGAAAGGGGTCGTGGAGATTATTAATTGATGATGTCAAAAAATCATTTATCCCTTCTACTGTCTTTATGCCCCTATTGATAAGTATCTGGGCTATTAAGGGGTTAATCTGTAAAGTCTTCGCGATGTAATCCTGCAGCCTTAAATCCTGTTCATAGACGACCCATCTCTTTTTCATCCCCTTTTATCCCTTCCTTCTGTTATTCTTTTTACATTCCTTCTCAATCCAATCATCTATAAGCTGCCTCTTAAACCTCCACTGGCCGAGCACCTTCATTGAAGGGACCATGCCGTTCCTTGCAAGTTTATAAACTGTCCGCTCATCCATCTGCAGATACTCTGCAACCTGCCTTGCAGTCATAATCTCCTTGTTCATTCCTTTACCTCCAAATACACAGAAATACAAAGGGTTACTTTATAATAAATTATATGATTTTAGATGTCTTATGTCAATAAATAGAAATACTGAATACCACAGAAGAATTGATTATGGTGAATTAATTTATTAGAAGGTAAAGAAACAACCCATTTAGACACTTAAAGAGGTTGAAGGGAGAAACTGATATTCCAAGACTTGACCCTTTTCTCCTTCTAACTTTCTGCCCACCTCTTTCTCTATTATAGCATTCTTGCCTATTGACATTTCAATGCCACCTATCAATAAATGCCGTTACGGTTTTGCCAAGGGCATTACGACCAATTTCATCTATGGGCAATTGTCCGTGCTCTGGAACGAGTTGTTAGGCGGGCTTGCCTTTGATTCATCCACTTTTTAAAAGATGCCTGACTCTCTCAATAGCATGGCATGTTAAAAAAATGGTTTAATATGTCAGGCATAAACTATCCCTTCCTCTTTTGCCTGATTTATTATCAGAGATCTACCCTCCTCCCATTCTGTTGGAGAGTAGTACATTATGTCAGCAGGCATCATAGTCTTTTCAACCAGTTCCCTATGTAGACCGCTTACAATCTCTACCCTCTCAAAAATATCTTTATTCTCAAAATCTCTGGAGACAATAATTATATCTAAATCGCTTCCTTTTCTTTCCTCACCTCGCGCATAAGAGCCAAAAACGACTATTTTTTCAACTTCAATTCCTTTATGTTTGATCAGTTTTTTTAATATGCTAACTGCATTTATATATTTTCTTTTAGCCATGATAATAACCTTTTTGTTATTTTTAATATATCTTTCACTCTAATCTTGTTATAGTCTTTTATTAATTTTTCAATCTCATCTGGATACCTTGTTGGAACGCTTAAATCATTAAGGCTATCCATAAATCTTTGGAGTTCTTCAGGCAGTTTTAAGTTTAAATTTTTACACAAATAATTCAAATCGTGCGTTTTAGGTGGGTTCTTTTGAATGTTTTTAGCAAAAAATCCCTTTAATGCCTTTTCAATTGTTAAGTGACACATAAAAACTGTATAAATATATCTACCAGTACTAAACATTGCCTTTGCAGTATTATAATCATATTCAGCCTGCTTGGAGCCATTCTTCAGGATGTTTAATCGCCAATTTATTTACCTCACCTTTTTTTATTATATTACCATATACTTTTACAGTCTTCAACCTATTTTATTCCGCAGTTTACTGTGTATAGGGTCGGGCTTAAAGATTGAGTTATTGACATGAATAATTAAATCTTTTATACGTACTGACCCGCTGTATAACCAGATGCCCATGCCCAGTGAAGATTGTATCCGCCTAACTGGCCTGTTACATCAA
>CAKKST010000423.1:16094-19029 GCA_919903585.1 Nitrospiria bacterium
AACGACCTCGCCTGTAAAATAGAGGCCGGGCACTTGCCTTGACTCCATTGTCCTGGAGGATAATTCTTTTGTATCAATTCCGCCGAGCGTAACCTCAGCCTTTTTAAAACCTTCGGTTCCGGAAGGCTGTATCTTCCAGTTATGGATCTGGTGTGCAATATTTTGCAGTTCCTTGTCCGTATACTGATTAAGCGGTTTAGATTCTGTGTAAGCATCACAGAAGGCACGGCTGAAACGGTCTGGAAAATATTGGGATAAGAGATTGCTCAATTTTATTTTGCTTTGCCTTTTAATCAAAAATATTTCGTGGATGTCTGAATCCGGCAATAAGTTTATGCTAAGATTGTCGCCAATGTTCCAGTACAGGGATATATTCAGAATAGCCGGTCCGCTCAGCCCCCTGTGGGTAAAAAGAATGTTTCCACGAAAATGCTTTTTATTGCAGCCTACTACCGAATCAATTGAGATGCCGCTCAGATCCCTGAATAATTTGATGTCCTCGGAGTTGAATGTGAGAGGGACGAGGGCTGGCCTTGGTGGTATAACTGTAAGGCCGAACTGCTTAGCTATTTTGTGTCCAATGTCTGTTGCCCCTGATGCCGGATAGGACAAACCTCCAGTGGCAATAACAAGTGATTCTGATTCTATCTCTCCTGAACACGTTTTTATATAAAAACAATGCTCCTTAATGAGCTTTATCTTCTCAATCCTGCAATTTAAAAGTATCTGAGCGCCAGATTTATTACACTCTTCCATAAGCATTTTTATTATTCCAGCAGAGCTATTTTTACAAAACATCTGTCCGTTTTCTTTTTCATAGTAGTTAATGCCGTGTTTATTGAGCATATAAATAAAATTGTATGGAGTATAACGGGCAATGGCTGATTTGCAGAAATGAGGGTTGGAAGAATGATAATTTTCATAATGTAAATTGATATTGGTAAAGTTGCAGTGTCCGCCCCCTGAGATACGAATCTTCTCACCGGGTTGTCTGACATGGTCTATAATGAGGACTGAACGGTTGCGCTTGCCGGCCTCAATACCGCACATTAAGCCTGATGCGCCAGCGCCTATGATAACCACATCCATTTTCAATTGAAAGCCCCCTTATAATTTTGTCATTCCTGCCCTTGTTTAGCAGGTGAGGAATAATAGAGGGTAGGAGATAAACCTTCTTTATGTTATAAACTCATCAAGGACTAATATCTGAACAGATGTTACCTTTTTTAAGACAGGATCATTTGTTAAAAACCCATTAGCGCCATAAAAAATGGCTGTTGCAATCTGTATCGCATCCGGCGTTTTTATTGAATATTTTGCTCTAAGTTCCGAAGCTTTTTCAGAAATTTCATTAAACACTTCAAATGTTGTGAGTCCCTCTGAATAAAGCAATATTTCACGATATCTTTCTGCCAATGATTTATTGTTGGCTCTTAGCGGATGAACTAATACTTCTAATAGCGTGATTGTTGAAGTGATTGCTTCTATATTGCCTGAATGGATTTCGGTAAATAAGGTTTTTAGGAGCTTAAAGTATTTTTCATGTCTTTCAATAAAATAGATAAAAGGTGAGGTATCAATACAAACTTTTAAGCCCTGAAGTGTGTTGATTAACTCCAAGACTCCCTCTCTTTCCTAATATATTTTTGCACATCAATCCCTTCCCAAATTTCAGCTCCAAGTCCCTCGAGCTCAAGGATACTGTGTTTCTTGTTTTTTTTAGTAACAGCTTTTTTAAGTCTGAGAGACAATAATTCAATTAGGTTTAGCTGTTCTTCAGGTTTAAGGGCTTGGATACCTTTTACATAATCATCATAGGTCAAAGTTTCTTTCTTATCTGGCATAATAGCACCTCGTCAATTATTATACAAAAAGAAGTTGTATAAAGCAATAAAAGAATAGGAGCTATGCTGAGGATAAGAGGCTCAGGTTTGCCTATTGACTGTAAGATAAGCCAATAGGGTTTTGGGGAAGGGCAAGAACAAGCAAGATACTATGAAAATAGCGAAAAACTTGACAATATAAGGAGCGCTCTGTTATATTCCGCTCTATGAGAAACAGGATATCCGAGCTGCATGTTTTACCTGCCACTCTTCATGGTTTTTAGAGAGATGCTTAATAAACCTCTGCTGCTGCTCAGTAGTCATAACGCACCCGATAAACGGGTGGCTCATAACCGTCAAGCCAATTAGGAGGAATATCTTACTTAATACTATTAAGTCAAACTTTTTTAAGTCTCACTGGTAAAACCAGTGGCTTACCTATCTCGGAGTTAAATCGGTTCAAAGACATGACCTACTCTATATATTGCTATTTGTTTTCCCTTTACCTTCCCTTCCTCTATCGGAAAATCCTTATCAATGAACTGCAATTCGGCATTATCAGGAATTTCTTTAATTGCTTCAGGATGTTCAGCAAGAAACCTTATAAAATCAAAGGTCATACTAATATTCTTTTCTATCATTTCCTTCTTGGTCATTATTTCATCTCCTTTTTAAATCTCTCTTTATACCATCTCCATCGGTCTTTTATATCCTGTTCCGCATAGAGTAAAGCATTGTTTAAATTAGTTATCGGTATGTGATATTTGGTCTTTTCACCATTAGGATGCATTATATCTCTATGAAAATAACCATGGGCACAATCATATCTAACAACTTCACGCCATTTTCCTCCAACTCGTGCCTCATACTGAACAACTAAATCAATAACCTTTCCTTTTTCTATTTTTATCTTTACTCTTAATCTATCTTCTCCTTCAGGACTAATAAGTTTTGTAAATTCCTTTATGCCCACCCTTATAACTCCAATATAATATCAGCAAAAGTCCCATGATTTTAACAATTCTATAATAAAATTTAAACATACATAAAATGTTTTGTCAAACAAAATATGGGTAAAGGCTTGACTTATTTAAACCAGCCTGACACCATTA
>CAKKST010000424.1 GCA_919903585.1 Nitrospiria bacterium
TTTACATCGCTGAGCGTCCTTCCTGATTCTATATAGCTTCGCAGTGTACTCTCTGTAACAGCCCCTGGGAAGGTAGGTGTTGCGGTTGTGCCTGAGAATGTCCCTGCACCGAGGGCATTGGTATTGTGGCAGTCGGTACAATTGATTGTCTTTCCTCTGTCAAGGCCTGATGTTGTAAGCAGCCCAAACCTTGTAGAATTTGCAGGGTCAAAAACACCTGTCTGATTTCTTCCTGTTGTTGCAACAGGATGATATGCAGCGTTATAATTTAAACTGCCTGTCCCTCCGAGTGGGAATGTTGTATTAGGATTAAACTCCTTCATCTTATTGCTCCCATGGGTATTGCCTGATGCAGGGTTGCCGGCAGTAGTCCTTGTTGGGTGCGATTCATTTACAACTGAGCCGTTTGTAAGCCTTCTTAAATAGCTGTCGTACCTTGTGGTTATAAAGGTATCATATGTATCACCATGACACCTGAAGCATACCTCTGATATCTCCACAATACTTCTGTATGTTCCGCTCGTCCCTGCATTAGATACACTCTGCATAACAGTCCCATCCACCTTTATACCCCTCATGCCAGCAAGCCTGTCTATACCGCTTAATGAGGCGCTGGTGCTGCTCGTAACACGATGAGGATTATGACAGTCAGTGCATTCCACATGCTTGTATTGCGACGCAGGCGCGCCAACCACACCTACCTGCACCTTTTCATAGTCTGTCTTCGGATTATACCCAGATGGTATTGCAGTATCAAGCGGCTGTGAAAATGTAAATACAGGCTGATGGTTTCCCTGCGCTGCGCTGTCCGCTATCGGCATCTTTGATGTCTTGTTAAATTGAGCCCAGATGTCCTTTGGCGGCGCAGCATTGCTGTCCATCAAACCATGCGGCGTTGATAATGTTGCAGATGACCTTGAATGGCACCTGAAGCATACATTCTCAATGGCAGATTTGGTCTTATCCCCTGCAATTGAGTTACCTCCTGCTGTGTATGTAGCTGAGTCAACTGCATCCCTTAATAAACGCTCAGCGCCCTGTATAGTGTGCGTATCATGGCAGGATAAACATCCTACCTCTGTCATCTGTTTGGTTGCAAAGCCGACATCAGATGATGGAAGTCCTGTAGCATTAAATGTCTTTGCCGCTATCTGATGCGATGAGCCTGTCCAGCCCGGTTTGTTGTGGCAGTTTAGGCATATCTGCTTCTGTGTTGCACCAGCGCCTAATTGCCATTTGCTCATACGCAGAAATTTCTGATATGTAGTATGCGGGTTGTGGCATGATGTGCATTGCACATTGTTCCTCGTTGATGCAGCGCCAGAGTATAGTAATGTCTTGTTCGTAACAGGGTCTACTACTGTAGATGGGTCTGCTACCTCCTTGTCCGCATTGTACAGGTTCATGTCAAATATAAAGGATACGGGGTGGTCATTAGATAGATTTGCTCCAATAAGCCTTGTGTCCCCTGAATACCTGCCAGAAGTGCCTGCAGGCATGGTGCCTCCTGTATCTGTGCCGCTAAGGGGTATGGGGCTTGCTCCTGTAGAACTGTATCCCCCTGAACCCGGCGCATTGTATACATTGCCTATTGCAAGTGTGCCGTCATGGCATGATAAACAGAGCTTTGAATAACCTGTGGGCGCAGAGGGCTTTACATTTACCCTGTATGCCTCAAGTGTAGGACTCCACACCTCATCGTATAAAAAGTAGCCTGATGTAGACAGCCTCCTGTTCCATAGGGGCGCACGGACACCACCGCCAAGGTCTTCTACATTGCTGCCATGAGGGGTGTGGCAAAAGACGCATATCTCGGTCTGTGTTGGAGATTTAACTGTCCGCACATCCAGTCCAGCGTCAGAAGGCCAAAAGGCAGATAGATTGTGCAAGGTATATGCTATGTTCTCATCTCCCAAATCACCGCGGGCAGAAAAGGCCGTAGCGCTATTTAAAAATATAAACATAATTGAAATAAAACATACTATGTACTTCATAACAAAACCTCCATAAAACAATTTACATTTACTAAAAAATTCATAAGTAAAACTACATTTGTCTTGCCCGAGAGATTCTGTCGGGCATCCAGAGCTTTGAAGGAGCTGGATTCCCGCTCAAAAACTCTGC
>CAKKST010000425.1 GCA_919903585.1 Nitrospiria bacterium
AATGGAGGCAGCAGGGCATGAATAAAGGGAAAAAGAGAGGAGGTGATGCAGCAGGGATTTAGAGGGAAATAGGGAAACAGTATACAGTATCAGGTAAGGAATTCATTTAAAAACCAAGGAGGTGCAAGATGAAATTCAGAAAAGCTTTTTTAAAAATTGTTTTTTTGCTAACCATGGCCGCAGTAGTATTTCAGCCGTCCGTCAGCATGGCAGAGCGTGATGATGTGAGGGACAACAGGGATTTTGGTGTAAGGGTTGAAAGGCTGTTGAAGAGTCAATCAGAGTTATATTTTGGCATTGAGAAGCCGCTTGGAAAATCAGCCCCAAAGACAACCGGTTCATACAGAAGAGAGTATCAGGATGCAGAGGATCAGGTTTTACTGGCAAAGGGACTTAAAGTAGAATACCTGACACGAAATGCCGCTAACGTTACAGATATGATGGCCTTTTTCCCGGCAGAAAATCCAACACATCTTATTACATGCGTTGAGGGAGGACGTGGGGTGATTGGATACAAGTTGGACTTCAGCCCAAAATACAATCCATCTGTGCAGCGTATCAATCTATCTGATGGCACAGTTGAGACAATCCTTCGCGGAATGAATGTTTGTGATGGCATCCGCACTACCCCATGGGGCACAATACTTGCTACAGAGGAGACCTCTGACGGCGGGGCATATGAGATATTAAATCCTTTATCAGTTACAGAGCAGACAGTGGTAAATCGTGCATCAGGCGATGTCAGCGATGCAAATCATATCGTTAAGAGGACTGCATTGCCAACAATGGCATGGGAGGGTCTGGAAGTATTACCGAGCGGCGTGGTAATTGCAGGCGATGAGCTGCGTCCCGGCACAACCGCGCCAGATGCAGACGGCGGCGCAATATTTAAATTTATCCCTGCAAATATACGCACTGGCAGCGGCAACATATCCAATCTAAATGAATCCCCGCTTGCTGCTGGTAATGTCTATGCAATGCAAATATCATGCAGGGACGACCGCGCCCAGACAGGTCAGGGCTGCGAGGTCGGCAGCGGCACATGGGTGCAGGTTAATGCTGCAACAGCCCGTTATGATGCCCATGTAAAGGGCGCCACAGGTTATTACAGGCCAGAGGATTTACATCGGGATCCGATGTTTAAAAGCCCTGAGCATCCAAATGCAGTCCGCTTCTGCTGGACAAACACTGGTAATGAGGATGTCTTTAACTATGCAGAGGTGATGTGCGGCGGCGACTTTGACCCAACAAATCCAAAGTCTACGGTTATTGTAAACCGCTTTGTTGAGGGCGACTCGGACTTTAATTCCTTTGATAACCTTGAATTCCAGCCGAGGACAGGCAATCTCTATGTGATTGAAGACCATGAAAACGGCGACATCTTTGCCTGCCTGCCAAATGGCGCTGACAGGGATATCAAGTCCGATGGGTGCGTAAAGATACTGTCTGTAAAGGATTCATCTGCTGAGCCGACAGGCTTCATCTTTAGCGAGGATGGGACAACAGCATATCTTTCTATTCAGCACTCTGACGATGGCCTTATGCCCAAGTATGATGATTATCCTACCGACGATGTGGTAAGGATTACTGGTTTTAAGATACATCAATAATCTTTGTTAAAAATAATGAGAGGCGTCATTTTGACGCCTCTCTCTTTTTTTAGGGATATTGTTAATGTTAATGGAGGCAAGAAAATGGAAGCTTTACAAATGGAATCACTAATGGGATCCCCTTTGGCAGGAAGCCTGATCACATCCCATGAATGTGTTTACCCTGCTACCACTACTTCCTATGTGGCTGATAGATTTTTCCACGCAGCACAACTTGATGCAGTAGCGCTTGTTGAAGGCAGGGAGCCTGTTGGCCTTGTTATGAGGCCGAAACTTTTATATACCCTCTTCAGGAGGTATGGTTTTGAATTATACGGGAAAAAACCGATTATTACAATTGCTGATACCGAACCCTTAATATTACATGAAGATGAAAGGCTTGATGTTGCATTAGATAAGGCGTTGGAGAGGCCTGTGGAGGATATCTATGACGATATTATTGTTGTCAATGACGACGGCCTTTATGTGGGGCTCCTTTCTGTAAAGCAGATGATAATACAGCAGAGCAATTCCCTCGCAAATAATATTGTCCAGAAAGAGATGGCAAAGGAGAGGGCAAAGGAGTTTGAGAAGATAAATCAGATAAAATCCCAGTTTATTGCAAATGTCACCCATGACCTTAGATCACCGCTGAATGCAATACTTCTGGTAGCTGAGTTAATAAAAATGTCCTGTGACAATGGCTATAAAGAACAGGTGAGGGACAGAGTTTCAATACTAATCTCCAGCGCAAACAATCTCAAGGCCATTGTAAATAATGTCCTTGATCTGTCAAAGATTGAGGCAGGCAAGATGGAGGTGATCTGTGAGAGTTTTGATCTGGTGCAGATAATCCATGAGATTGCAGAGACTGCAAAGGTGCTTATCGGAAGGAAACAGGTTGATATAGATGTAATAGCCAATGACGGGCCGATATTTATGAACTCTGATTCAGTAAAGATCAGGCAGATATTAACCAATCTCATGAGCAATGCCGTCAAGTTTACAGAGAAGGGAAAGGTCGTATTTGAAATGAGCATAAAAAATAACATGGTGATGGTATCTGTCCGCGACACAGGAATAGGGATAAGGGAAGAGGATCTTAGCAGGCTCTTTATTGCATTCAATCAATTGGAAGATGGAAAGAGCAAAAGATATGAAGGGACAGGGCTTGGCCTTACAATAGCTCAGAACCTCCTCAATCTGCTGGGAGGCGCTATCTCTATTGCAAGTAAATATGGTGAAGGGACAACCTTTACAGTACACCTGCCGAGTGTCTATAAAGGGGTTTATACTAATTCCAACAACAAAGAATGAGGTAGCTATGAATGAGAAAAAGAAGATACTGATTATAGATGATGATGAAAAATATCTTATTACCACAAAGGAGATATTGGAAGATGAGGGCTACGAGGTTTATATCCAGCACAGGCCTATTGGTTCTACAAATGCCATAAAGAGGCTCAAACCTGATCTGGTTCTCCTTGATATTAATATGCCAGCCCTTTCAGGTGATAAACTCTCCACGATTATACTCTCGCAGGAAAAGGATGCCCCAATTGTCTTTTACTCCTCAAATGACGAGGATTATCTCAGAAGGGCAGTATCCGAATGCGGGGTTAATGGCTATATATGTAAGGGAAATATCTATGAACTAAGAAGAAGGGTCGCCTATTATATAGGCCAGAATAGGGACGAACCATTACCTTATGGAGGTCTATAATGGAAAAGATTCAAAAGGAGATATTTAAAAAGGTGTTAAATAAGAAGAGAGAGGAGATACTCAAGAGCTCTCAAAATGAGATAAAAAACTGCTTATCTGGGGAGGCAAGGCAAACCTTTGGCACAGGTCTTGATCTGGGAGACCTATCGGCTTTTCACCAATCCGAGAACATGCGGTATCGGCAGCTCGGCTCCAAAAATGAGATTATCAAAAAGATTGATGTGGCGATAACAAGGCTTAAAGAGGGGAACTATGGCATCTGTGAGGAATGTAATGATGAAATAAGTGAGGAGAGATTGAAGGTTGTCCCCTTTGCCATATACTGCAGGAACTGTCAGGAATTAAAGGAGGCAAGGAATGGCTGAATAACTCAATTTAACAGAAAAATAATCTTTCTGTAATATATCATTAATATATTAATGATAATCTTTTCTCATGACAAGGATTTACAAGGCTGACCTTCATGTTCACTCAAACCATTCAAACAAATCTTCTATATGGGCGCTGAGAAAAATTAATTGCCCTGAAAGCTATACCACCCCTCTATTCATATACAAGACAGCAATAAAGAGGGGGATGGATTATGTTACCATAACAGATCACAATAGTATAAATGGGGCGATTGAGATAGCCCATCTCCCTAATACATTCATAAGCACAGAGGCGACTGCCTACTTTCCTGAAGATGGATGCAAGATACATGTTGTTGTTCTTGATATTACTGAAAAGATATTTGGGAATATCATGTATCTGCGAAAGAATATCTATGACCTTGTTGCCTATCTTCAGGAAGAGGATATTACCCATTTTTTAGCCCACCCCCTTTATGAATTGAATGAAAAGCTCTCGGTAGGGACAATAGAAAAACTGCTCCTCTTATTTGAATCCTTTGAGGTAAGGAATGGCTCAAGGGCAAGGCGCTACAATCAACTCATGGAGAATATCCTCTCCTCTCTTACAAAAGAAAAAATAGGGCTTCTTGCGAATAAACACAACATGCCGCCCTATGGTGATACCCCATGGATTAAGGGGATGACCGGCGGCTCAGATGACCACAGCGGCTTCTTTATTGGAAGGGCATATACTGCGTCAAAGAGCGGAGAGGGGATGAAGGATTTTATTAAATCTGTAAAGGGGAAAGGGACATGGGCAGGAGGAGAAGATGGGGACCCCCTCTCCCTTGCACACAGCATATATGGCATTGGATACCGCTTTTTTAAGGAGAGGTTTGAGGCCAAAGAGATTAAATCCTTTCCATTCATAAATGCCCTGATGAACAGGGTATTTGATACAGACCATGAGGAATTTTCGCTTTACGAAAAGATTAATCTATTTATAAGAAAGAATATCCCTGAGATATATGACAGCTATGATGGAAAGACCTTTGGAGAGATACTTGATATAGAGGCAAAGAGGCTGCTCAATGACGCCAAATTACTTACTGCAATCAGCACAGCAGATATCAATAGAAAGATCTTTGCAGTAACAAGCCACCTTGCAAATCGCCTTATATATATCTACACAAGCAGGCTTGCAGAGATGCTTACATCCATGAGCATCATGAATATGGCCAATTCATTAACCACAATCGGCCTTGTGCACTTCCTCACATTTCCATATTATCTTGCATTCCATCACCAGCATACGAGCAAAAAACTCATTAAAGAGCTTGAGACAAGATTTGAACTTGCAAATAGCCCTAAGATCACAGATAAGATTGCGCTCTTTACTGATACACTCCATGAGATCAATGGCGTAGCCATCACAATAAAGAGGCTCATTGAAACAGCAAAAAAACAGGGTATAAAACTTGTGGTTATTACATCATCCGACGAGGAGACAGGGTTTAAAGACGGGATAATGAATTTTAAATCTATCGGTGATTTTACCATACCGGAATATCCTGATCTTAAGATGCACTTCCCGCCGATTCTTGATGTAATTGATTATTTTGAAAAGGAGGGTTTTACAAGGATACATGCAAGCACACCCGGCACGCTCGGCCTCCTCTCCCTTTTTATTGCCAAGTTAATGGACATCCCCATATCAGGCACATATCACACGGATATACCGCAATATGCAAAGAGCCTTACAAATGATGCTGTTATGGAGAATGCCGCATGGAATTATATGATCTGGTTCTATAACCTAATGGATGAGGTAATGGTCCCGTCCTCAAGCACAAGGAGGCATCTTATAGAGAGGGGATTGATGGAGGAGAAGGTAAAACCCCTGCCGAGGTGGGTGGATACTGAGGCATTCTCTCCGGCAAAGAGGGACGCTTCTATATGGCACAGATATAAACTAAATGGCACAGTTAAATTTCTATATGTTGGAAGGGTTTCAAAAGAGAAAAACCTCGGGCTTCTTGCTGATGCCTTTATTGAGATTATTAAATTAGGTTTTAACTGTAATCTTATAATTGTAGGTGACGGGCATTACAGGCAGGAGCTTGAACAGATACTGAAGGATTATCCTGCGCTATTTACAGGTTTTCTCTCTGGCAATGAGCTCTCAGGCATATATGCGTCGGCTGATGTATTTGTCTTCCCAAGCACAACGGATACCTTTGGAAATGTTGTGCTTGAGGCGCAGGCATCAGGACTGCCTGCGATTGTATCTGATGAAGGAGGACCGGGTGAGCTTATGGTGCATGGTGAGACAGGCCTGATTATGAAGGCCGATAATAAATCCGCACTTATTGATGCCATGATATTTTTCCTGAGCGATAGCAGCAGGATATCGGCTATGGGAAAGAAGGCAAGGCTCTTTACCGTGAACAATGGCATTAATGCTGATGAGGCCTATTCCACCATCCTGCGCTCTAATTTAATTTTAAATTCTTCACAAAATATGGTGTTAGATAAGTAATTTTACCAAACATATCAAAATTGGTTTGCGCCTAATGTCGGCCTTGTCAAGTGCAGTATCGGCAGGGTGACTGCGGTACTTGAGGAATACTCTTCTAAAAAAAAGGAGGTGATGCAGCAGGAATTTAGAGGGAAATAGGGAAACAGTATCAGGTAAGGAATTCATTTAAAAACCAAAAAGGAGGTTCAAGATGAAACCAAAATATCCATCCGTTAAAAATGCAATAATGTTTTTTATCTTTGTTGTCATTCAATTGTCGTTGGGCCTGAATGGTGCTGATTACGCCTCTGGAGAAGATAAACTTGTGGGGCGTGCCGTACTCCCAGCAGCTATGTTTTCCCCTGGCCCCACCTCTGGAACCCTTATTGGCACAGGCCCAATAAATGGCCAGGAGATTCCTTTCATTGATAAACAGCCTGTTCAGGGTTTTTCGGCTGTGATTGATAATGGTGATGGTACCTTTATGGTTATGTCTGATAATGGATTTGGCAGTATGGAGAATTCATCAGATTACAATCTTCGGGTATATAAAATCCTTCCTGATTTTAAGACCAAAGAAGGTGGAAAAGGCTACATATATGTCCTTGACTCTATTGAGCTTCATGATCCAGATAGACATATCCCCTTTGCCATAACTAATTATTTTACTGAGAAACGCATCCTCACAGGCGCTGACTTTGATATTGAATCAATGCAAGGTGCAGCAGATGGAACCCTGTGGTTCGGTGATGAATTCGGGCCATTCCTTATACACACAGATCCTGATGGAAAGGTGCTTGAACCACCCATCCCACTGCCTGATTTTGATAATCCGGGCAAGGATATCCGCTCACCGCAAAATCCATTTAATGAAGAGGCAAGCGCTATTCGCATAATGAACGCAGTTCGCACCCATGCCCGTATGTATGGCAATAAAAAGACACCTGTATTCTCCCCCTGGCATGTGATGTTTGATGATGCTAATCCAAATACTTATGTGGGGAACAGAAAGGATCCTCCTGCTGGTTCAGGTCTTCCTCCAACATCAAGTGAGCTATTCAATATAAAATCCATCCAGAGGGCAGGCTATCCCATTGTAACATGGACTGTAAATGACAAGGCCCGTATGCTTGAGTTAATGAGGTTAGGGATAAATGGAATTATCTCTGACCGTCCTGATCTGCTTCGTCAGGCTGTTGAAGAATTTGATGCCAATGGAGACGGTGTAGCTGGTGACCTTCTCGGCCCTGATGGATTGATTGATATTAATAAATTTGATGCCCAGGGGCACAGGGGTGGACGCAATCTGCGGCCTGAAAACACACTCCCGGCAATGGAGGTTGCACTCGACTATCTTATAACTACCCTTGAATTAGATAATGGTGTGGCACACGATGGGATACCTGTGCTTAATCATGATCCATATATTAACTCACAAAAATGCCGCAGGGCCAATGGCTTACCCTATGGCCCAGAGAATGAAGTTTTGATTAAAGACCTTACATTAGCTGAGATTCAATACATGTTCATATGTGATAAGGTGTTTCGTGGCCCAGAACAGGTGAATGATCTATCATTATCACCTGTGAGTGTTGCCTTCACAACCTATCATGGGCTTATGCATCCCTATGTAATGCCCTCTACCCAGCAATTGTTTGATTTTGTAAATTTTTATATAGAGTATTATAGGTCAAGACCCGTCAGCTTTCATCCTGATTCACATCGCCGTTGGATGAATGCACAAAAGGTACGTTTTAATATAGAGACCAAGATTAATCCACGGACGGATGCAGATGAAAAGGGTAATGTTTTTGCCCAGCGCACTATTGAACCATGGCCTTTTGCACAGGCTGTAGCAACAGTCATTAAGAATAATAGTTTGGAAAGCCGTGCAGATATTCAGAGCTTTGATTTCCGTACGCTTCTTATAGTTCAGGAGCAGTATCCTGAAATCCGCACAGTGTATCTATTTGGTGATTTCCCAATCTATGCAAATAATACCATTCCTGGCTCTGACGACGGAACAAACCTGCAGGGTCAAAACAGGGCAAATACCCCTTGGCTTGCAGGCCTTTACTGGCCATACAGGGTAACAGCCCTTGACCATCCCTTCCGTGCACAGAGGAGTGGTGGTTTTGAGGGTATGGCATTGAGTCATGATAAGACAAGGCTCTTACCCCTGCTTGAAAAGCCTCTGATTGAAGGCGAGCCGAATACCCTGCTCATACACGAATTTGATCTTTCCACAAAGAGATATACAGGCAAACGCTACAAATATATCCTTAATGAACGGGGAAAGGCCATTGGCGACTTCATTATGTTTAGCAAAAAAAATGGTCTTGTCATAGAACGTGACGATACACAGGGAGACCTGAATGGATTTAAGGTCATATATGAGATTGAACTTGAAGGCGCAGACAAACCAGTTGAGAAAAAATTGGCTGTAGACCTTCTGCAGATTAATGACCCGCATAAGATTTCTGAGCCGGGCCAGCCGGGTGATATTGGTATAGGGAAAAATTTTGCCTTCCCATTTGTGACAATTGAGGATGTAGTGGTATTTGACCATAAGCATATTGGCGTTTTAAATGACAACAACTTCCCCTTTAGCGTAGGCAGGCATGTGGGTAGCGGGCAGCCTGATGACAATGAGTTTATTATTATTAAGTTGGACCGCCCACTGGGTGGACATTAATAAGTTGAACGGAATGCTCGCCGCAATCCCGCCCCTTTAGGGGCGGGTCATGGCGAGCAATGTCAAATGATAATTACCTATGAAGGGAGGCTTTAAGATGAATACAATTTTATACCAAAAAAAGCGGCGTATCCTTACCTCAATAGTAATCCTTTTGTTAGGCGCTCTTACAGGTGTCTGGGCAGAGGGGAATTTTGATCTAAAGGCACAACAGCACTACTATGAACAACCCCATGAAGCAGCAGGATTTGATGATGAAGATACAAAAGAGGACTATTATCCAGAGACAAGGGAGATTGCAAGGCACAGGATTCAGTGGCGTGACAATTATATGCCACCTGGTGCTGACCCTGAATCGTGGATAAAAGTAAATATCCTTGCCATAAACGATTTCCATGGATACCTGCAGACAGGCCGCAGGGTTGGAAATAGGCCGGTGGGCGGGGCTGCGGTTCTGGCAGCATATCTTAAGACAGCCCAATTAGGTGCAGAGGAATATTCTTTTATTGTACATGCTGGTGACCATGTTGGTGCATCACCACCTGCCTCTGCCCTTCTGCAGGATGAGACTGCCATAATGTTTATGAATCTCTTGGCTAACAAATATTGCTACGATGATGACCATAGATACAATGGAAGCAGAAAGAACCACCATTACCGTGGATACAGATTGGATCCCCGCTGCAACATTGTTACTACTGTGGGTAACCATGAATTTGATGAAGGTGTTAATGAGATGTTAAGGTTGATATATGGCGGTAACCATATCAATGGCCCATTTCTTGAAGACCCATACAGCGGTGCAGCCTTCCCATATGTGGCAGCCAATGTGGTTGATGCCCAGAGTGGAAAGCTTATTCTTCCTCCTTATGTGATTAAAAAGATTAATGGGATGCCCATAGCCTTCATCGGTGCTGTTTTAAAAGAGACGCCCAGCATAGTAACAGCCTCGGGTGTGGCAGGTGTTAGATTCCTTGACGAGGCCGAGGCCATTAACAGTTATATACCTGAACTAAGGGCAAAGCATGTGCGGTCTATCATAGTTTTGATACATCAGGGCGGCAGGCAGACAACTTATCAGGGCACTACTATATCAACAGGCACTGTTACAGGCCCGATTGTGGATATTGTATCCCGCCTTGATGATGAAATAGATGTTGTTATCACAGGGCATGTACATTCCTTTACCAATGCAATATTAAGGAATCATAATGGAAAAGAAATCCTTGTAACTCAGGCCTTTTCCTATGGCACAGCCTTTGCGGATATTGATCTTGAGATTGATCCGGCAACAAAAGATATTGTTACAAAATCAGCTGCCATCATTACCACCTATGCCGATGAGTGGCCGGGCCTTGTACCAGATTATGAGGCTGCCCAGTTGGTAGCAGCAGCTGAGGCAAAGGTTGCTCACCTTGTTAACAGGGTGATAGGTGTGGCAGCAGTGGAGATACTGAAGGCACAGAATCCTGCAGGTGAATCAGCATTGGGGAATCTTATTGCCGATGCACAGCGTGCTGCCATGGGTACTGACTTTGCCTTTATGAATCCTGGTGGCATACGCGCTGATGTCCTCTCTGGTCAGGTTACCTGGGGTGAACTCTTTACAGTGCAGCCTTTCAGTAATTACCTTATTAAAATGGATCTGACAGGCAAGCAGATATATGATCTTCTCAACCAGCAGTGGATTAATCAACCCTATCCACGAATACTACAGGTTTCAGGACTTACATACACATGGGACAACTCCCTTCCAGTTGGTAATCGTATTGTAGAAGTCAGGAAGGACGGCATACCTATCAATCCAACCGCTGTTTATACTATAACTGTAAAGGGAAATTTGGTTACAATATTAAATGGAGTGGC
>CAKKST010000426.1 GCA_919903585.1 Nitrospiria bacterium
GTATAAAGACAATGCCCTGTGAAACCATATCAGTAACCTTTGCCTTTATATCTATTTGCCCCCTTCTTGACGAGACCTTTACCTTTTCCCCGTTTTTAATATTAAGCCTGTTGGCATCCTCAGGGCTTATCTCAACATAGCCCTCTTTAACATGCTCATTTGTCCCTGCTGAACGTCTTGTCATTGTGCCTGTGTGATAGTGCGTCAGCATCCTTCCTGTTGTCAGGATAAAAGGATAATCCTTGTCTGGAAGCTCCCTTGAAGGAATAAATTTAACAGGCCTGAACAGGCCCTTTCCTCTCGTGAATTTTTCTTTGTGAAGCGTCCTTGTGCCCGGATGATTCTTATCAGGGCATGGCCATTGGATGCCGAGGCCATTGAGCCTGTCAAAAGAGATGCCTGCATACTGCGGCATTGAAAGCGCAATCTCATCCATGATTTGCGATGGATGCCCATACTCCATCTTATATCCAAAGGCATTGGAGAGCTTTATTATAATCCTCCAGTCCTCCATTGCCTCGCCCGGCGGCTCAACCGCCTTTCTCACCCGCTGAACTCTTCGCTCTGTATTTGTAAATGTACCGTCCTTTTCTGCAAAACAGGATGCTGGAAGCACAACATCTGCAAGCTCTGCTGTCTCAGACATAAAGATATCCTGCACAACAAGAAACTCAAGCTTCTCAAATGCCTCTCTTGTGTAATTAATGTCAGGATCAGAAAGGAGCGGGTTCTCTCCCATTACATACATTGCCTTTATCTTCTCTGCATCTGCCGCCTCTGTCATCTCTGTTGCAGCCAGGCCAGTTTTTTCAGAAAGTTTTGCGCCCCACAGTTTTTCAAACTTCTCTTTATTCTTTTCATCATTAACCTTTTGATAGCCCGGATAATATTCCGGGAGGGCGCCGACATCACATGCGCCCTGTACATTATTCTGGCCTCTTAATGGATTAAGGCCTGAGCCCTCTCTGCCGATCTTCCCTGCTGCCAGAACAAGGTTTGCAAGGGCAAGGACATTTCCCGTGCCATTGGAGTGCTGTGTAATGCCCATGGTGTAATATATAAGCGCATTCTTTGCATTTGCATACATCCTTGCCGCCTTTACTATCTTCTCCTTTGGCACACCTGTTAGCCATCTCAATCCCTATCTCCAGAAAGACACCGTTCGGGCTTTAATTGCGAC
>CAKKST010000427.1 GCA_919903585.1 Nitrospiria bacterium
ATGGCAGGCGCTGCTGCTGCAATAGCTGCTAAAAACAAAGGCGCTGATGTAACTTTAATCCGCAAAGGCTACGGCTCTACAGCCTTGTCTTCAGGCGCCTTTGATATATTGGACACAAACAGAGATATTCACAGCCTGAATAAAAGGCATCCTTACAGGATTGTTGGTGAAAAGGCATTTAGCCGCTTTAAGGATATGCTTGGTGATCTCTTAAAAGATATTAAAGATGCAGGCCTTTATATGGATGGCTCAATCAAGAAGGATGCTACCCTTATCTCCATAGCAGGGATATCTAAAGACACAAATTTCTGCCAGCATTCACTTTGTGAAGGCGCTTTCTCTAAGCTTAAAAACGCAAAGATACTCCTCTTCGGCATAAAGGGGCTGACTGATTTTAACCCAAAACACTGCTGTAATCTGTTAAGGGAATCAAATGAGAGAAACAGTCTTTCAATTAAAAACATAGATTATACCTTTTTAGACCTCTCTGAACTTGGAGCAGGTAATCACCTTTATCCTTTTAGCCTTGCAATGAGGCTGGATGATGATGGGATGCTAAAGCGTTTTATATCAAAAATAAGGGGAAGTAAAAAAAATGGCTATACGCATCTCGGCTTTCCGCCAATACTCGGCCTTAAAAATAACCCCATGATTGTGAACGCACTTGAGGAATCTACTGGCAATTCCATATTTGAACTCCTGCCCCATCTGCCATCCATCCCTGGATACAGGCTTCAGATGAGCCTTGACAGGCTTTTAAATAAGAAGGGTGTTAATGTCTTAATTGGTGATGTAAACATGGCCGCTATAAAAGATAAAACAATAGAATCCGTATCTGTTAAAACAAAAAATGAGATGTTAAATATTCAGGCCAGAAGCTTTATCCTCGCCACAGGCCGTTGGGCAGGCGGCAAGGCAGTAAAAAAGAATGGGATATATGAGCCCATTTTTGACCTGCCAATCTATGAAAAGGAGAGAGTTGCAGAGATAAAGGATGTAGCAGATTATCTTGATTCCTATGTCTTGGAATCTCATCCTCTGCTCTCAGTTGGCATAAGGGTAAACAGCAGATTACAGCCGCTTAATGGCGACGATGATATAGCATATAAAAATCTGTTTGCAGCAGGGGCTATTCTTGGAGGATATAATTATTTGACTGACAGATGCGGACTTGGTGTTGCATTT
>CAKKST010000428.1 GCA_919903585.1 Nitrospiria bacterium
GTCCTTCTCTGCAAAGGATGCTGCAGGAAGAACAACATCTGCAAGTTCGCATGTGGCAGAAGGGAATAAATCCTGACACACAAGGAAATCTACCTTCTGTAAGGCCTCGTAGAATTCTGATGCCTGAGGAAGTGTCCCTGCAGGGTTTTCGCCGATTATATACAAGGCCTTTATCTTCCCTTTTAACACGCCATTAAATATCTCAGAAAGGGTCATGCCCTTTTTAGAGGGAACATTCCTGCCCCATATCTTTGAAATGATCTCCCTTTCCTTTGCATCGCCTGTATTCAAAAATCCCGGCAGGAACCCAGGCGCAGCGCCCATTTCTAATGCGCCATACTCATTATTCTCATCACATAACGGCAGAATGGCTGTTCCCTTGCTGTCTATATTGCCTGTTATAATACAGAGGTCTAAAAGATTCAGCGAGCTCTTATATCCGTCTTGCTGATGCGTAATCCCCTGACCAAAGATTATTACACCCCTCTCTGCCTTTGCATAGGCCTTTGCAGCGTCGTGAATCTCTTTCTCGCTGATGCCTGTCTTCTCCTCTATCTGTTTAAATGAAAGCCCCTTCAGGGCGCTTTCAAGATTGTCAAAGAATTTTGTGTATTTCTTATATACCTTCTTATCATAAAACCCTTTTTCAAGTATAGCCTTTATAATTCCATGAATAAACCACCTCGCTGAGCCTGTCTTGATAACCAGATGTTGGGCGGCGAATTTGGCTATATCCGTATCCCTTTCATCAATCACAATCAGCCCTGCGCCCTTTTTTGCAGCAGCCCTCACCTTTAATCCAGCTATTGGATTCACCTCTGTTATGTTTGTGCCGATGGCAAGTATCACATCTGCATCAGCAATATCAGACAGAGATGCCTCAAATCTCTTATTGCCAATAACCTGCTTAATGGCAGATATGGCATTTATATACCCGTATCTTGCGGCACTGTCTATATTATTTGTGCCAACAGCGAGCCTCATGAATTTCTGGAATAAATATATATCCTCATTTGTGCAGTGGCCTGTGATAATCCCTGCAATGGCATCAGGCCCGTCACTTTCTTTTATCTTCTTAAATCTCTCTGCAATAATATCTGCTGCCTCATCCCATGTCACAGGCTCAAGCTTGTCTACCTTTTTTATTAATGGTGATGTAAGCCTTTTTTTGTTGTTTATAAAGCTGTACCCGAACCTGCCCCTTATGCAGAGGCTCCCTTCATTAACACCCTTTTCAAAATCTGTAACAACACGCAGCACATCGCCATTCCTTGTCTCTAATGCAAACTGGCACCCGCAGCCGCAATAGGTGCAGATCGTCTCTGTCCTCTTTGTCTGCCACGGCCGCGCCTTATATTTAAAGGGCTTGCTTGTCAATGCGCCTACAGGGCAGATTGCAACGCAGGAGCCGCAGTACTCGCAGTTAAATATGCTCTCGCCCATGAACGGACCGATCTCTGTATGGCTGCCTCTATTATAGGCAGTAAGATTCGTCACACCCTGCACCTCATCGCATACCCTGACGCATCTCAGGCACCTTACACACCTGTCAAGCTCCCTGTCAATAAGCGGGTCATTTGTATCAATTGTATATTCCTCTATATCCTCTGCATAGCGCCTGAATCCTGAACCGAATTTGAATACAAGGTTTTGAAGCTCGCACTCGCCGCCCTTATCGCATATAGGACAGTCCAGAGGGTGATAGGTTAGTATAAACTCCAGCATCCCCTTTCTTGCCTTTGCTATCTCAGGGGAGTCTGTTGTTACAATCATGTTGTCGCATACCCTTGTTGTGCATGCAGTCTGGAGCTTTGGCATCTTCTCTATCCTTACGAGGCAGAGCCTGCATCCTCCATAGGGCTGTAATTCTGGGTGATAGCAGAGTGTCGGAATCTCTATGCCTGCCATCTTTGCAGCCTCTGTAAGGAGCATGCCATCAGGGGCTTCTACTATTTTGTTATTGATTGTTAGTTTAACTGTTGCCATAATAATTAATACCCCTCACCTTAGTCCTCTCCCCAAAGGGGAGAGGAAAACAAAAATTGAACCCTCTCCCCTTGTGGGAGAGGGAAGGGTGAGGGGGTCACAAACACCACCTACTATGCTGATAACCTACCGGACACCTCTTTTCTTCAATATGCATAAGATATTCTTCCCTGAAATGCTTTATCGTACTCAATACAGGATTAATCGCGCCATCACCGAGCGGGCAGAAGGTCTTGCCCTTAATGTTGTCGCAGATATCAAGCATCAGGTCTATGTCCTCTATGCTGCCTTCATTAGCCGTGATCCTGTCCAATATCTGGACAAGCCAGTGCGTCCCCTCACGGCATGGAGAGCATTTGCCGCAAGACTCATGGGCAAAAAATTTCAAAAGCCTCCTTGCCACACCAACCATGCAGACACTCTCATCCATCACAACAACAGCGCCTGAGCCGAGCATGGAGCCCACAGCGCCGACAGATTCATAATCCATCTTCACATCTATATGCTCGGGCTTTAACACAGGGGTTGATGCACCGCCTGGTATTACTGCCTTTAGATTCTTCCCGTCTTTTATGCCGCCTGCATATTTATATATCAGATCCTTTAAGGGAGTACCCATCACAAGCTCATAATTATCGGGCTTATTCACATGACCGCTGACAGAATATATCTTTGGCCCCGGGGATTTTTCAGGCCCCATCTTGGCAAACCACTCAGGCCCGTTTTTTATAATATGGGATACATTTGCCAGTGTCTCCACATTGTTTATAACAGTGGGCTTGCCCCAGACGCCAACATTCACTGGAAATGGCGGCTTTATCCTTGACTGCCCGCGCTTCCCTTCCAGAGATTCTATTAATGCCGTCTCCTCGCCGCACACATAGGCGCCTGCGCCTTTGTGAACATAGATATCGTAATCAAATTTTTTGCCGAGTATCTTCTTGCCGAGAAAGCCCTTATCATAAGCCTGTGCAATGGCCTTTTCAAGAACCTTTGCACCATAGTCATACTCACCCCTTATATAGATATAGCAGGCAGCAGCGCCAATGGCATAGCCTGATATTATGATCCCCTCAAGCAGTTGATGCGGGTCTTTTTCAATAATAGGCCTGTCCTTAAATGTACCTGGCTCGCCTTCATCAGCATTGCACAGAAGGTACCGCGGTGTATTCTTGTCTGCTGCTGCAAACTCCCACTTCTTTCCTGTTGGAAAGCCTGCGCCGCCCCGACCCCTTAAACCTGACTTCTGCACTATGTCAACAACCTCTTTTGAGGTATATTCCTTTAATGCCTTCTCAAGGGACTTATATCCGCCATCTTTCAGATAGGTCTCTATCTCAATTGAGTTTGGCCTATTTATGTTTTTTAGTAAGATGTCGTTCATGTTAAAATCATCCACCCTCCCCTCTATCCCCTCCCATCAAGGGAGGGGAATATAGTCCCCTCTCCCCTTGTGGGAGAGCCACAGTATCTTCCCCTCTCCCCTTGTGGGAGAGGGATAGGGTGAGGGGTTTTTATCCTATTTCAACCCTTCCAGTATCCTGTCTATCCCCTCTTCTGCAAGGTTTTCGTAATATGTATCATTAATCTGCATCATTGGCGCTGTGCCGCAGGAGCCGAGGCACTCAACGGTTATCAATGTAAACCTATTATCAGGGGTTGTCTCCCCAACCTTTATACCGAGCTTATTTTCAAGATAATTAAGTATGTGCTCCGCACCAAGGAGGGAGCAGGAGAGGTTTGTGCAGACCTGAATAAGGTGTCTGCCGGTCGGCTTTGTCTTATACATAGTGTAGTATGTGGCGACACCATATACCTTTGACCTCGGCGCCTTTAATAAATCCGCCACATACTGGAGGGCGGCATCATCAAGATAACCAAACTCATCCTGCGCAATATACAATGCAGGAAGAAGGAGTGCATCAGTTGAGGGATAATCCTTCATGAGTCCCTTTAATTTCCTCATCCCCTCTTCTGAAAAGGCATAACCTTTCTTTTTTGTCTCTGTCTCAGCCACTATCTGTCTACCTCACCAAGTACTATATCAATCGTCCCTATTATTGCAATAATATCAGCAATCATATGGCCCCTTGACATATACTCAAAGGCGCCAAGATGAACAAAGGACGGCGCCCTTACCTTCATGCGATAGGGCCTGCTGCTCCCGTCGCTTACAATATAAATACCGAGCTCGCCTTTTGGAACCTCTGTTGCACAATACACCTCGCCCGGCGGAGTTTTGTAACCCTCTGTCACTAATTTAAAGTGATGGATAAGTGACTCTATATCTGTCATGGTCTTTTTCTTTGGCGGCAATACTATCTTTGGGTCATTTATTAAAAACTCTCCCTTAGGCATCTTATCAAGACACTGCCTGATAATCCTGTTGCTCTGCCTCATCTCTTCAACACGGATCAAGTATCTGTCGTATACATCGCCGTTCTTGCCTAATGGCACATCAAACTCTATCTTATCATAAGCAGCATAAGGCTCGGCCTTTCTAATATCGTAGTTCACGCCTGAGCCGCGCAAAGACGGCCCGCTCATCCCAAAGTTAATGGCATCCTCTGCGCTGATGACACCTATGCCCTTTGTCCTTCCCAGCCAGATCCTGTTATTTTTTATCAGGGTATCATATTCATCTATGCGCGAAGGAAATATTTCTGTAAACTTATATGCCTTATCTACAAACTCTGATGTTGCATCCCTTCTTACGCCGCCGGGGATATAATAGCTTGTTGTAAGCCGCGCCCCGCAGATTATCTCAAAGAGGTCAAGGACAAGCTCCCTCTCACGGAAGCAGAAGAAAAAGACCGTCATCGCGCCAAGATCTATTGCGTGTGTGCCGAGCCACAGTAGATGGCTGGCAATCCTCTGCAGCTCTGCAACAATGGTCCTGATATACTCAGCCCGTTCAGGCGCCTTTATTGAAAGGAGCTTCTCCACTGCCCGCACATAGGCAAAGTTATTCGTCATTGACGCAACATAATCAAAGCGGTCTGTAAGGGGTATTATCTGGTTATAGAGGCGGCTCTCCGACAGCTTTTCAATGCCGCGGTGCAGATAGCCAACATGAGGGGTTGCCTTTATAACCTTCTCCCCGTCAAGCTCAAGGACAAGCCTCAGGACGCCATGAGTGCTGGGGTGCTGGGGCCCCATATTTAAAAGCATCTCTTCTGTTCTAATCATAGTATTCATAAAAAAAGACTAAAAATGCCCCAGTAGCAAAAAACGAGATCTGAAAAATTTCGTACTCGGCTGAAAGGGACATTTATTTTAATACTTATTATTCAACGCCAAATCTATATGTCAATGCCACACCAAGGCCTGTCTTATCGCCTAAACCGACCTCAGCCTTTGCAGACAACTGCTTTGTAAGACGGAATTCCATACCGCCAAATCCGCCGAATTTGCTCTTGCTTAAGTATTCTTCATAGTAATAATCACCGCCAGAAGTCCGCAACTCCAGTTTACTATATCTGTCCGAATATCTTCCGCCAAGATATGGAATAATCCTGAAGGATTGAGATACGTGGATATCATATCCAAAGATAAGATTGCCCTCCCAATCGTATATATTATTTTTTGATTCAGAATATCCGTAAAGGCTATAGTTAGATACCCTGCCCATATTGAACATACCTGTTCCTGCAATATAAACACCCATTGGAAATTTATAACCTGCCCTTAGACCGCCGCCGCCGTATGCCCCTGCCTCGCTCTTTCCAACCTCTGTATTGTCCTTAAACTCATCAAATATTGTTCCAATATTTACAAAGAAATTCAGCCAATCAGCAATGCCGTAAGTAAATTTTGCTGAGTAGATTGAATCGGTAAGCGATGGTTTAAGCTTGTTTAAATCAGTTATGGTTGATTTTGTATATACTGTAAGCACCCCTCCTACAGTTGACTTGCCGTAATCCATCTTCATCATCCTTTTTCCATAATCCACAGTCAAAGCGGTATCAAAAAGATCCTTCTCAACCAGAACCCCGCCGCTTTCTGCCTTAATAGTTTCGGCATTTAACAAAAGAGCTATTACAATAAGAAAAATTACAATGAATATTTTTTTCATTTTTTCCCTCCTACCTTCATTAAAATTAAATAGTTACTATTTCCCCTTAATCAATATCCGGGATAAAATCAAAGGTGCTCCTCTCTCCCCTTCCCTCAGTCGGATAGTCCTTTCTCAACGGATGACCGACGAAGTCCTCGGGCATGAGTATCCGCCGCATATCAGGATGACCTTTAAAGTTTATACCCATAAGGTCATAGACCTCCCGTTCAGGCCAGTTTGCGCCCTTCCATATCGGACACAGGGAATCTATTACCGCGTCTTTCTCAGGCACCCTTGCCTTTATCCTTATCCTGTGATTATGCTTTACTGAATAAAAATGATATACAACCTCAAACCTCTCCTCCTGCCCGACAAAATCCACAGAGCATACATCTGTTATAAAATCAAAATAGAGTTCTGAGTCATCATGCAGGAATCTGCAGACATCAAGGAGAAATTCCCTTTTAATACTTAGAGTCCCCTCGCCAAACTCTACCTTTGTTGAGAGGACAGCGCCCGCAAATCTCTTTTTAATCCTTTCTATAATCAAATCGGGTGTCATTCTTACTTATTTCCTTTACAGGGCAGCCGCCCTGCCTGACGGCAGACAGTGACGGTTGTCATACTAAAACTATTCTTTAATGTATAGCGATCCTTTTGTAGGCACGGTTTAAACCGTGCCTACAGAGCTATTTCCTTAAAAACTTCTGCTGCTGGATTTTATTCTGCAATGTCATTATGCCATGAATCAGCGCCTCGGGCCTCGGCGGGCAGCCGGATATAAATACATCAACAGGCACAATCTGCTCAACGCCCTGTACAACGCTGTAGGTATTGAATATGCCTCCTGATGTTGCGCAGGTGCCCATGGCAATTACATACCTCGGCTCAGGCATCTGGTCATAAACCTGACGAAGCACAGGGGCCATCTTTCTTGTTAATGTGCCGGCAACAATCATCAGGTCAGACTGCCTCGGTGTAGCCCTGAATACCTCTGCACCAAACCTCGCAATATCATATCGCGGCACAGTCACGGCTATCATCTCTATGGCACAGCAGGCAAGCCCAAAGGTCATAGGCCATATAGACGATTTCCTCGCCCAGTTGACCATGTCATCCACTGTGGTTGTCAGGATATTTTCCTCAAACTGCCTTTCTAAAAGCCCCATCTTAAGACTCCCATTCCAATGCACCCTTTCCCCAGGCATATATATAACCTGCAAAAAGGATAATTATAAAGATAATCATTTCAATCAGGGCATAGAGGCCGATTTTGTTGTAGGCCACTGCCCATGGATAAAGGAAGACTGCCTCAATATCAAATATCACGAATAACATTGCTATAATATAATAACGGACAGGGAATGGCTGTCTTGCGTCAGAAAAAGGCGGATTGCCGCTTTCATATGGCGAGCGTTTTTCTGCATAGGGCCTGCTCGGCCGGAGTACCCAGCCTACTGCAAGTGTTCCAGCAGCAAAACCAGTGGCGATTATCAAAAAGATCAGAATGGGTAAATAACTTTCAGGTAAAAAAGTCTCAGGCACAGCCTGTTCTCCCCTTTCTATAAGTGAGGTGATAATAAATTAATGTTATTTTCTTGTCAAGAAAAAAATTGGATAGTATAATAGATAATAGGGCTTCACAAAAAATCTTTTGCCCTTTATAATCTGTGTAATCATCTAATCAAAGGAGGGCTTATGCCGGAAAAGAGGGTTAAGGATCGTGTTACAAAGAGGCTGTCTGTGAAATTTGGCCGCAATAATATCCTTGATCAGTCAGGCATTACAAGCAATCTTTCTCCCACTGGTATCTTTATAAGGACAAATAGCGGCCTTTCACCCGGCACACCCGTAGATGTTGAACTCACTCTGCCTGATGATAGAATAATAAAACTTAAGGGCACTGTAATGTGGACAAAACGTGTGCACCCAAAACTTGCAGGATTCTCCCGTAATGGCATGGGGATAGCGTTAAAGGATATCCCGGAGGAATACACCAGTCTTGTAACAGAGCTGTTGAAGTGAGTATTAAAACCATCCTTATCTCTGCCATTGTCTTCTTATCATTATTTCATCCGCCCGAAGCCTTAGCAGAGGCAAATAATATTAACTATGATATTAATGCCTCCTTTAATCCTGATGAACATACCATCTCAGGGATTGTAAGGATAACTTTTAATCCCCCACTCCCCCCTTTATTCCTTTACCCGAATATCTACCCAACAAAGGACAAAAAAATCTCAGAAAAAGAATACGACAGGATATATCCAAAGGACTTTAATGCAGGCCATATCAAAATCATCTCAGTTACAGATGCGGCTAATAATAGTCTACCATTCAGAATAGACGGACATAAAGATACTACGTTAAAGATTGAGAGTGGGCATGGTGAACCAACTGAAATCATCATAGCCTTTAAGACAGTAATCCCAGAAAAATTCGGCCCCTTTGGATATTTTAAAGATATATATACGCTTGCAGGCGGATGGCATCCGTATGTCGTTAATCCCCCTACACCCCCCGATAATCCCCCTACATCCCCCTTTAGTAAAGGGGGACAAAGGGGGATTTTAAAAGGGGGGAAGGGGGGATTTATATCAAATTACAAAATAACACTCACTATGCCGAAAGAATATAACATAGCCCTGCCCCACCTGTGGGGTGAGGAAAGAGGGGGTATAAGGGAGAGGGGGAATTTAAAGACCATCTCTATTGAGGCAAATGACATACACTATTTTGATATGGTAATCAGCAAAAAGCTTGTGCAAACAAAAATTGAAAAAGATGGCTGCACCTTTAGCTATTTCCATCTAAAAAAGGACAAAAAATATGCGCTTGCTGCAATAGATGTTGCAAATGATGCAGCAGATTTCTTTACCAAAAACTTAGGTGAGATCAAAAATAAATCTATAACATTTGCAGAATCCTATCTCCATCAGGATATTGTCTCGCCTCAGGAGAATGTAATCCTTATCTCCAACAGATTTCACAAGGCATATTCCTATCTAAGGCAGTTTCATAATGCACAGTTAGTAAAGGGCCTGTATTATAAATTTTGGAGGGATATCATCCCGAAAGAGGAAGAGGACTGGGTGGCAGAGGGGCTAGCTGATTATGCAATGCAGCGATATATTCAATATAAATATGGACAAAGCCCGAGCCTGTCGGGTTATTTAAAACCCCTCGCATTTATCCCTTTATTTGATGAGATACTGTACTCCAAAAAACTGCCAATGCGTGACATATATTTCAAGGAGCACAATCACCTTGTTGTGCGGGAGGATATGCGCCTCTTTAATAACAACAGGCCTGACGGCTCTATCATATTTCAGAAGCTGAAAAACCTTGCAGGAGAAGAAAAATTTGATAAGATTATAGAGACTTATAGAATTAATCTAAAGGAGGAATCCAAATCATTTAGAAAAATAAGCGAGGAGATAACCAATCAGAATTTAGGTTCATTCTATCATCAATGGCTTGAGATTAATCCCACTATAGATTTTGGGATTAAGTCAGTAAAAAAGAGTAAAATTAATGAAAATAATCCCCCCTTCCCCCCTTTTAGCAAAGGGGGGAAGGGGGGATTTTCTGATAAAACATACAAAACAGAGATAACCCTTGAAAAGGATAATAATGCTGTTGAGCCGGTGGATGTAAAGATAACATATAAAGACAAGACCTCTGATACTTATCAGTGGGATGGAAAAGAGGAAGAGAAAAAAATAGATATTGAATCGCAAAAACCTGCTGACTCTGTGGAGCTTGATCCAGAAAAGGTTACGAGCGACCCTGATAGATTTAATAACCGCCTCCCCCACCGCTGGAAGGTGCTTCTGGACAGGTTCAGGATAAGCTATGACTTCCAGAGCCATCAAGTAGAATTTGACTTGGGCGCATCCACAACAAGGATTTATGATGACCACCATTTTTTTGTATTTAATATCTTTCATAAGGAAGAGGTGGATGGCGCGAATCTTGAGTATGGCTATAACTTTGGAGGATATAATGGAGAGGACAGACCGCTACATACCATTTCAACAAAATTAATCTTTGAAAAATTATCTGAGAGCTTTGCAGAAACAGCAAAGGGTGATGAATATATCAATGCCATCGGCCTTTCATACAGATATGACACTTACAGGGCATCAGTCGAATATGCTGATAAATTCATAAATGGCGATTATTCATATTTTAAGGGAATGCTGGATTTGAGAAAAGAATTAAGGATTGCAAACAAACACTCTATCGCAGGCAGGACAATGATAGGCCAGTCAGAGGGAACGCTGCCTGACCATACAAAATTTCTCCTCGGCGGGATAAACGGGATGCGGGGATATACAAAATCCGATTACAAGGGCAATAACATCAGCCTTTTCTCCCTTGAATACCGCTTTCCCATTATCTACGACCATGACTTGAATCTATTGTCCTTAATAATTGTCCACACTGCACAGGGTGCAGTCTTTGCCGACGCTGGTATGGTATCAGACAACAGAGATACATTCAGATTTAAGGACTATAAGACAGATGTTGGCGCAGGCCTGCGATTCCATGTTGACCTATTCGGGATATACCCGGGCATCGGCAGGATAGACTTTGCAATACCGGTCGGCGAAACAGAAAAATCACGCAGGGTCCATGTCTATCTGAGCATTGGCCAGTCATTTTGAAAGAAAATCTGTAAGTCCATGAAGAGAAATTAGAAACAGATGTTCCCAAGACAAAATATCTGCAAATAGAAAATGGGTCTTCGCGTAATTGAGTGGGTAATTTTACCCCTTTTTCCCCTCTTTGTAAAAGAGGGGTTAGGGGAGATTTTATAAATCAAAGCTCATTCCATAATGTCATTCCCGCAACGTTTTTGAGCGGGAATCCACAACTGGATTCCTGCCAGATACATGCAGGAATGACCTACTTACGAACCTTTTCCCTATCCTGTTATCATGCCAAATTTCTTTACCTTATTCAAAACCTTTTTTCCTTTGATACAAGCCAGCTTATGCGTGGTTATCTGTTAAAAATTACCCACACTTTTACGCGAAGAGCCCAGAAAATTTGTGTGGACAAAATTCAAAAGCAGAGCCGCTGTCCAATGATACAAAAATTTGTCGAAAATATAGAGAAAATCATTGCCTCAAACCCTATTATCTTATCCTCAAATATCCAGAAACAATTTGGCTCAGAAGATGAAACAGTTTATTTAAAAGGCAATCTTTTGCTCATAGATTCTTCAGTCCTTGAAATAGCAATCTTTGCAACTAAATTCCAAGATGAAACATCCATTAGAGAATTATATTGACAATTAACTTAGATATGGTATATTATACCAGTAGTGAAAAGTAAATTAATAAGACATGACAAGGTTAGAGAGGATAACGGCAATATTGTAGAGGTTAAGATGTGGCAGGTAAACCCATCTATTGATAAACCACATGGCTATAAATATTCCCTTGTCTATATTGTAAAAGGTAGAAGGGTTATTGGTTATGATAATGCAGAAGGTAAAGGAGACCACAGGCATTATTTAGATAAGACAGAATTATATCACTTTAAAGATTTAAGAACTCTTGCAAAGGATTTTTATAGCGATATGGAAAGGTATAAGGAGGGCAAACCATGAAAGTAAAAAGGGTTAAAATTGGAATAAAGAGCGTCAAGGAAGCATTGCAGGACTTTGTAAAAACAGGCGAGGCAATAGAAAGAGGAGAGAAAATAAAGAAGGAAAAAGGCGTTTACTTTGAAAGTATAGAGGGATTTAGAAAGGCGCTTACTTTAAAGAGGCTTGAATTATTGCACCTGATTAAAGAGAAACATCCTAAAAGCCTTATGGAACTTTCAAGGCTGTCTAAAAGGAATATTAAAAGCATTGTAACAGATATTGAGATATTGGAAGGACTTGACCTAATTGATATGAAAAGAAAGAAAGAAGGCAAGAGAGAGTCAGAGCCAACAGTAAGTTATGATGCTATAGAGTTGCTGGTTGCAGTATAAATTTGATAGACAAATTACGGTAAAAGCCGTATTATAAATATTATAAAACCACCTACTGGCCGCCTAATAAAAAAATAGGTAGCAAAAGCCAGTAAAAGATATAAAGAGAAGTAACAAGGGGTTTACTGATAAGCTTATTAAAAAGTTTATTGGTGCCCACTTATTCTATCTTACCTCACCATTTGCCCCAGGTCATAAGGTTAAGGCAGTAGACATACTGGATAACGCTATCAACGGTAAGTCTACTATACAAAAACTATACAATCAGGCAGGTAGAGAGGCGGTGTTAAGTGCATAACTTATTGATTTTTCTGGAGCCGGCGAGAGGGATTGAACCTCCGACCCGCTGATTACGAATCAGCCGCTCTACCACTGAGCTACGCCGGCAGAAATAATAAGTTATCATAGCTGACAAGAGATTGTCAAATTATTGCATTCACTTCTTTAAACCCTTCAAATGCATCATCGATTTTCTGGCGTTATCAATATTCTGAAGTTTTTTAACCTCACTCACCTTTATGTTCAGCCTTGCTGCATACGCTTCAAAGAGCCTTGCAGCATCTTCCTTTCTCACTAAGATTTCAAGAGGCACAACCGAGCTTTTTTCCATGCATGATAAGAACCTTTCTAAAAATTCTTTCTTGTAAATCTCATTATGCGCAAGATGAATATTGAGAATAAATCCAGTATCATGGTCGGCAACCATTATAGCATACGGGAAAAAGGGTCTCCCGGCCTCTTTTATCGGTGTAGGAGCAAAGAAGAAATCTATTTCCCATACCGCAGCCGACTGCTTCAAGGTGTTTTTTATCCTTTGCATTCGGATTTCATCAACAGGTTCATTTGAATCATCCCTTTTTCTGAGCGGATATGGCTCCCTCCACTCGTCTTTCCAGATAACACTGCCGCTGACTGCATTAGGTATTCTGATTAGATAGAGGCTCTTTTTGGGGGCATCCAGCAATTTATTATTTTCCTTAAGGCGGAGGCATATTTCTTTTGCCTGCTGTAAGGCAGCAGTCATGTACAGCGCCTCATCCCTGTTTAAAAACCACGGGAAAAAGCCGGGCTTATAGCTTTTGAAAACAGGCCATGAGTTTTTTCCTTTGAAAGTATATCCAAGTTTATTGATAAGTTGAATGTCTTCTTTTTCCAAAAATCTTTTATTCTCAAATGTTGCCAATAGGCAATCCTGAATAAACAGGGAATCGGGATCGTCGGGTTTTACCTCATGTTTCAGAATCTTTTTAAATCCATTTAATCCTTCTGTTCCATGATATAAGGCCATTCCTAGCACTTCTCCAAGTTCTCCCATTATGCAGCAATATCCAATTTCATGGGTCTGCGGGTTTTGAACGCCGAATATATCGGTTTCATTCATCCATTCCCACGGCGCTATTTTCCTGAATTCTACAGCAGCAGAATACAGAGCTTTCCATTCTTCTAAAGTCGGTCTTGATTCCTCCATTTATATCTCCCTTATGAATTTACTTACACCACATGCACGGTGTGTCATGTCCTAAAATATCCACTTTCTTGACAGCAATTATGGTACTCTACCTGCTGTCAGGCAGGTGTTAAAAAGATATTACAAATTGCTAGAAAAAGCAAGGTTAAAAGGCTCCTAAGAATCAGGCATTTTTATAATTTTATATAACAGAAATAAAGATAAGGCAGTGGGATTTTTAAAAA
>CAKKST010000429.1 GCA_919903585.1 Nitrospiria bacterium
CATGAGGAAGCTCAAGACTGAGGAGGATTATAAAAAGATAACAGATGCCTGCCACAGCATTCACAATGTCCCTGACTTTGGCAACCCAAAGGATGAGGTGAAGTGGATATGGACTGATACCTATGAACATGCATTTCCGGGTCAGGAGAATGAATACCTGCCGGAGGCTATTAAAGAGAAGCCATTTCCCCTGCTCTGCAATCATTGTGAGAATCCGCCCTGTGTAAGGGTATGCCCGACTCAGGCAACATTTAAAAGGCAGGACGGTATTGTAATGCAGGATGAGCATCGCTGCATTGGATGCAGGTTCTGCATGGCAGCATGTCCATTTGGCGCAAGGAGCTTTAATTATAGTGACCCAAGGCCGTTTATCAAAGAAAAGAATCCGGAATATCCGACAAGGACAAAGGGTGTTGTGGAAAAGTGCACATTCTGCACAGAGAGGCTTGCAAAGGGCCTTATGCCTGCATGTGCAGAAAAATCCAATGGCGCCATTGCCTTTGGCGATCTCAAAGATCCAAACTCAGAGGTCAGAAAACTCCTCAGCACAAACTACACCATTCGGCGCAAGCAGGAGTTGGGGACACAGCCCAGTGTGTTTTATATAATAGGAGGCAGCGAGAAATGATTGAAAAGGCTTTGACAGGAGGCAGCAGGTACTGGATGTGGATATCTTTTCTGCTTGCTGTTATTGGCGTGGGCTTTATCTTCTATCTCAAACAACTGAGCTATGGTTTGGGAATAACAGGCCTGAGCAGGGATGTTTCATGGGGTCTATATATATCTCAGTTTACATTCCTTGTGGGTGTGGCGGCATCAGCAGTCATGCTGGTTATACCCTATTATCTGCACGACTATAAAAAATTCGGGAAGGTAGTAATCCTTGGCGAATTTCTGGCTGTTGCTGCAGTGAATATGTGCCTGTTGTTTCTCCTTGTTGATATGGGCCAGCCCATGAGGGCATTGAACATATTTCTTTACCCAACACCGAATTCAATCATATTCTGGGACGCAGTTGCCTTAAACGGCTATCTTCTGCTTAATATTGTAATAGGCTGGACTACTCTGGAATCAGAGCGATATTCTGCCCCGCCGCCAAAATGGGTAAAACCCCTGATTTATCTCTCTATACCATGGGCAGTCAGCATCCATACAGTTACAGCCTTTCTCTATGCAGGGCTTCCGGGAAGGCACTACTGGCTTACTGCGGTAATGGCAGCGAGATTTTTGGCATCTGCATTTGCCGCTGGCCCTGCCCTGCTCATCATACTAAGCATAATTGTAAGAAGGCTTTCTAAATTTGACCCGGGCAGGGAGCCCATACAAGCCATCAGTAAGATTGTCACCTATGCCATGCTTGCAAATGTCTTCTTCTTTTTGCTTGAGGTCTTCACCGCCTTTTACAGCGGAATACCCGAACACATGTATGCCTTCCAATATCTCTTTGTAGGGCTTGAAGGTCATGGAAAGCTCGTTCCCCTGATGTGGCTTTCTGTAATCCTTGCAGCAGCAGCGCTTATTCTTTTGGTCAACCCCGGCACCCGCAAAAACGAAAAAACACTATTAGTTGCCTGTGCAGCAGTATTTGTCTCTCTATGGATTGATAAGGGATTTGGTTTGATTGTTGGCGGTTTTGTCCCCAATCCATTTGAAAGGGTAACAGAATACTGGCCAACCTTAGCAGAGGCGCTAATCACCCTCGGCGTCTGGGGAATAGGTGCGCTTATACTTACCGTGCTTTACAAGGTAGCTGTTTCGGTCAGAGAAGAGACCGCAGGGGCTGATACGGAGCGCTAACCCTCTCATCTCAAAGGCAATCGTCACCCGTATTTTTTCTTGACAAAACAAATGATAGAAAATAAGATGAAGCTGTAACTGCAATGCTTAAAGGCGCTTCGGCAAGCCGCAGCGCTGTTATGTGAAATGTGGTGCGTGTAAAAAGGCAAAGGATAATAATGTTCGATAGAATCTTGAAAGTAATGAGAGATAAAATTTGCAAGCGTCAATATATCATGACGATTCATGCTGAAGAAGAAATGGACAACGAGTGTTTGACCATATATGACATAGAGCGTTGTATTCTGACAGGTAAAATTACTGAGCGACAAAAAGACAGGATAACTACAGAATGGAAATATCGTATTAATGGAAAAACTATTGCTGGTGGTGAAGTTGAAGTTATTACAAAAATAAGTCCAACAGGTAAACTTGTTATTATTACAGTATATGTGCCATAATATGTCTATGAGAGGAGGAGAAGATATGATATGTGAAATTTGCGGAAAAGAAGGCGCGCGTATCCGCAGGGTTGCCAGAACCTATGGCAAGGGCAAAGACATTTTAGTCATAGAAAATGTTCCTATTGTGGCTTGCCCTCACTGTGGAGAGAGTTATCTTGAAGCGGAAACACTTCATGAAATTGAGCGTATTAAGCTTCACAAAAGAGGTTTTGCTGTAAAGCGCTCTATTCCTGTTGCTAATTTTGCATAATTAAGAAAAGACTGCACCCACTTAACATAACAACAGGCCTTAAGACGCTTCAATATCCGTATTTTTCTTGACAAAACAAATGATAGAAAATAAGATGAAGCTGTAGCTATAATGCTTAAAGGCACTTCGGCAAGCCGTTTAGGCGATATGTACCAAAATATTGATAAGGACAGGGAAGATGTTTAGACCTCGTATTTATGTAGACACATCGGTAATAGGTGGTTGTCTTGATGATGAATTTGAGAAATATTCAAATCAATTATTTGAGGAATTTATATCAGGAAAGAAAAGACTCGTGATTTCTGATATAGTACTATTTGAACTTGAAGGAGCACCAGATAGTGTAAGAGGAGTACTGGATAAAGTTACAGAAGATAATATAGAACATGTTTTTCTTAATGAAGAGTCAATATCCCTTGCTAATGCTTACTTGAGAGAAGGTGTGATTGCAGAAAGTAGTCTCTTAGATGCCAGACATATAGCGATTGCGGCAGTGGAAAGAGTGGATGTTTTAGTGAGCTGGAATTTTAAACATATTGTAAATTTAAATCGTATTCATTTAATAAACTCTGTAAATCTCAGGTTAGGATATCCTATACTTGAGATTAGGAGCCCATTGGAGGTGATTTATGAAGGCTAAAAAGTTTGATGCTGTAGAAATGAAACGCAGGCTGCAAAAAGAAGCTGAACAGAAGTTGTCTGCATTATCAGAAAAGGAGCAACTTGAGCTTTTAGCTAAGAAATTTGGGCATTTAAGAAAAAAGAAAAAGGTGGCAAATGTTGCCTAATAGTCTGGGTTTTGTCGAGGGCGGCTTTGTCCCAAATCCATTTGAAAGGGTAACAGAATACTGGCCAATCCTGCCACAGACATTAATCACC
>CAKKST010000430.1 GCA_919903585.1 Nitrospiria bacterium
GATTGGGTTATTAAAAAATCATCTCCCCTTCCTGTTTCTTGTTTTTCTCTTTGGCCTCTTTTATTATCAGCTCTTCTCTGCACCGCCTTCGTACAATGACATATCAAAATATATAGACAAGGAAAAGACAACAATAGAAGGGATGGTCTATCAACCACCTGAGGAATATGAGAGGAAGGATGTCGCCTATATTAAGGCGCAGAGAGTCTATATAAATGACAGGGTCAGGCAGGCAACAGGGCGATTAAGGCTATCTATATATAATAATGATGTAAAACTAAGATACGGCGATATAATAAGGTTTGAGGCAAGGCTAAAAAGGCCGAGGAGTTTCTGGAATCCCGGCGCCTTTGACTATGAGACATATCTTGCGAGAAAAGGGATACATGCAATTGCAAGTATAGGTGAGAAGGATCAGATAGAAATAATTGGAAATACAGGAAATATATTTTTTGTAAGGCTATCTGAGATGCGAGATAAGATAAGAGAGACCATTACGAACTCACTGACTGGCCCGCCTGCTGCCATTCTGCTGGCCATGATTATTGGTGATACCACAGGTCTCACTGATGAGATAAGAGATGCCTTCATGGCATCAGGCACAACCCATATCCTCTCTATCTCAGGCTCCCATCTCGGCCTGATTGCAATCTTTATATTTTTTATCATGAGGCTTCTCATCGGCCTCCTTCCTGAAAGACTCCTCCTGCGAATAACAATGTATACAACACCCACAAAGATCGCAGCAGTAATAACAATAATTCCTGTGATTTTTTATACACTAATCTCAGGGGCACAGACAGCAACCATCCGCTCTTTGATAATGATACTCGTTTATATCTTAGCCGTGCTTGTTGACAGAGGGCATGAGATATTGAACAGCCTTGCACTCTCTGCCCTTATCATCCTTTTGATTGACCCGTTATCTATACATGACATCTCCTTTCAACTGACAATGGTCTCTGTCCTTTTTATCGCACTGGCAATTGAACTAAAAAGACAGCAGGCAAAGAAAGACGAACCTGATATGGTGGAAGCAAAGACAGACTTTACACATCCAATCAGGGAAAAGGTCTTTTTATATCTTTTTATTACCATTGCCGTTTCCCTCGGCACAGCGCCGATTGTCGCGTATTACTTCAGGCAGATTGCATGGGTCGGATTGTTTGCAAATTCAATCATTGTCCCCTTTGCAGGATTTATTATTGTGCCGCTCGGACTCTTTTCATCTATTGTATCCGTTTTTACTGGAAACCTTTTCTTGGCAAATGTAAATGAATTTCTTTTAAATCTCTTTTACAGCATTGTAAGGCTCTTTTCACTA
>CAKKST010000431.1 GCA_919903585.1 Nitrospiria bacterium
ACCTGACAGATATAAAGGTATTTGCGCATAAGACAGAGGGCATGGTAAATGCCTCTATGGAGTTTGACCATAAGACCCTTGCGCCTTTATACAGATTAAGGATCGGCGAACCCGGCCAGTCCTTTGCAATTGAAACAGCAAAAAGATACGGTATGCCTGAGGCAATTATTGAATCTGCAAAGATTATGCTCGGCAAAGGAAGGGCAGAGCTTGAAAACCTTTTGCAAAACCTTGAGCAGAAAAGAAGATATTATGAGGATTCCATTGAAGGCATAAAGAGGCATGAAAATGAATTGAATGAGAAGGAAGAAAGGCTTGATAGCTTATTAAAGGATGCAGAGGCAAAAAAGAAGGAGATATTTGTAAAGGCATATAAAGAGGCATCAGAGATTATTGCTGATGCAAAAAGGCAGATGAACAGCATTCTTGAGGAGATAAAGAAGGCTGATAAGGACAAGGCAAGGGTAGTCCTTAGAAAGGCATTCACTGCACAGGAGCAGGCAATTGAAAAGATAAAGGAATATAAAAACGCTGACACAGAGGCGCTCTCAATGGATGAGCTTAAGGAAGGGGATGTGGTATTTGTAAAATCCATTGGAAGCGACGCAACTATCACAAAGCTCTTGAAGAAGAGTAACCGTATAAAGATAAAAACAGAAAAATGGGAAATAGAAGTGCCATTATCTGATGCCGGGCGTAAAAAGGGGAAGGCTGTAAAGGCAGAAAAAGGCGGTGTTAGTGTAAGTGTTTCAGAGGAGCCAGTTGCAGCGCAGATAAACCTTATTGGTTTAAGGGTTGATGAGGCAATTCCAATTCTTGAAAGGTTTCTTAATCATGCTGTGCTTGCAGGACTTTCAGAGGTTACAATAATCCACGGCGCTGGCGCCGGGATACTTTCAAAGGCGGTTCGTGAATATCTCTCAGGCCATCGGCTGGTGAATAGTTTTAGAAGCGGTGAGCAGGCAGAAGGCGGCGCAGGGGTTACGATAGCAATGTTAAAGTGATATGAGCGCCCCCCTCTTTTTCTATTTAAAAAAGGGAAATGTGGTATAAAAGAGCCTGATGTAACCCTTCTTGACAGGTTTAGAAAGACCTTGTGATATAACAACAGCTTGCGATATATCCAATATAAAATGCATATCACCTTGACACAGTTACTAAAATGGAATATACTCCAATTTAGTTAAGCTAAAATGGAGTATATTCCAGAATGAAAATATTCAATAGAATCCTTAATATTAAGCTCCCGTCCAAACAGTCTGCCTTTTTATGGGGTGCAAGAAAGACAGGAAAGAGCACCTATTTAAAAAACCATTTCCCTGACAGCATAGTATTTGATTTTCTTAAAACCGATTTATATTTTAAGATTTCTAAGAATCCAGCGCTGTTACGGGAGTTGATTTTAGCAAAAGATAAGGCATTACTTAAATATCCAATAATATTGGATGAGGTTCAAAAGATTCCCCATGTGCTTGATGAGGTGCATTGGCTGATAGAAAACAGGGGATTAAGGTTCATCCTCTGCGGTTCAAGCGCCAGAAAATTAAAACGCGGACAAGCCAACCTTTTAGGCGGCAGGGCATGGCGTTATGAAATATTTCCTCTGGTTACATCAGAAATTGAAAATTTTAACCTGCTTCGCAGTCTAAACCAAGGTTTAATCCCATCACATTATTTGCAAAACAGCGAGGATGCAAAAATGTCATTAATTGCTTATATGCAGGATTATCTGAAAGAAGAGGTCTTTGCTGAGGGATTGACCCGTAATGTTCCTGCATTTTCAAGATTTTTTGATGCCTTTGGTTATTCGCACGGGGAACTTACTAATTATTCCAATATTGCACGAGATTGCGGCGTAGATTCCAAGACAGTCAAGGAATATTATCAGATACTTATAGATACGCTTATGGCTGTCAGAATAGAACCATTTAAAAAGAGGCAGTCCCGCCAGGTTATAACAAAGGCAGTAAAATATTATCTCTTTGATGTAGGTGTTGCAGGCTGCCTTAGCAAGAGATATTTGATGGAAGAGAAAGGAAGTGAGTTTGGCAAGGCATTTGAGCATTTTTTACTTATGGAGATAATTGCGTATCGTTCTTACAAGAGGCATGATTTTCGTATTAATTTCTGGAGGACCAAATATGGTCTTGAAGTGGATTATGTCATTGGAGACGGCGAGATAGCTATAGAAGCAAAAGGCACGGATAATGTTGATATAAGGGATTTAAAAGGTTTAATCGCTTTTATGGACACATATTCTCCCAGAAGAAGCATTGTTGTCTGCAATGAAAAAGAAAAAAGGATTCACAACAAAATTGAGATAATGCCATGGCGTGAATTTCTCCATGACCTCTGGAGCGGCAA
>CAKKST010000432.1 GCA_919903585.1 Nitrospiria bacterium
ATAAGACAGGGACGCTGACAAAGGGCGAGCCGTCTGTGACGGATATAATAGGGGTAGAGGGTCAAGGGTCAAGGGTCAAAGAAGAGGAAATTTTGCAGCTTGCTGCATCTGCTGAAAAGGGTTCTGAACATCCGCTTGGGGAGGCTATTGTAAAAAAGGCAAAGGAGATGAATATTGCTTTAGTTGATGCTGAAAGGTTTAATGCCATCCCCGGTCATGGTTTAGAGGCAAGGGTTCAGGGTAAAGAGATACTGCTTGGTAATCTGAAATTAATGAGGGATAGAGGCATTAAACTCAATGGCCTTGAGAAAGATGCAGAGAGGCTTTCTGATGAAGGAAAGACTCCGATGTTTTTAGCTGTGGATAAAAAGGCTGCTGGCATTATTGCAGTTGCAGATACATTAAAGCCTGATTCAAAGGCAGCAGTGGATTCCCTGCACAGGCTTGGCCTTGAGGTGATAATGATAACAGGCGACAATAAAAGAACAGCAGAGGCAATTGCAAGGCAGGTTGGGATAGAAAGGGTTTTATCCGAAGTCCTGCCAGAGGATAAGGCAAGGCATGTGAAGATGCTTCAGGCAGAAGGCAAAAAGGCTGCGATGGTGGGTGACGGTATAAACGATGCGCCTGCGCTTGCACAGGCAGATATTGGCATTGCAATTGGCACAGGCACAGATGTGGCAATGGAGGCATCGGATATAACATTGATAAGCGGTGATCTGCGCGGCATTGTAACAGCCATTGCATTGAGCAAGGCTACTATCAGAAACATCAAACAGAACCTCTTCTGGGCATTTTTTTACAATATATCACTTATCCCTGTTGCAGCAGGGATTTTATATCCCTTCTTCGGAATCCTGCTTGACCCTATGATTGCTGCCGGCGCAATGGGGCTGTCATCTGTTAGTGTTGTGAGCAATGCCCTGAGGCTCCGCTGGTTTAAGGCATGATAGTTTTGTAAGGGCAAAGGCCGTTCGCCCATACAAAAATACTTTTCTCTTGCATAGTTTTAATTATGAAACTATAATTGGCAGCATGGACTCTTTAAAAAGGATGATAACAATGTCTAAAAAAATTTTAATCTTGCACATATCTTTGCTGCTCCTGCTGCCATCGCTAACATTTGCAGAAACCTTCTCCCTGAATCTAAGATACACAAGCCCATCACAAGTATCTTCTACTGACAGTAATATTAAAATCGGCATCTCAAATATTACAGACAAAAGGCAGAGGGAAAATAAATCCCTTTTTGGCGAAAGGATAAATTATTCAGGTTCTAAAGATTACTTTGCACCTGCTGGTATCTCTGTGGAAGATGCAGTTACAGGAATGGTTGCTGAATATTTTAAGAAGAGGGGCTTCCAAGGGAAGAGGGTTGAGAAATGGGATTTGGATGCCAATAATCTTAAAGGGGATTGGGGCGATATTGTTGTTGGGGGAGAGATTCTGGAGCTGTGGAGCGATGTGATGTCTAAATTTATGTCAAATAAACATACAGTAAAGGCAAAACTAAAGATAGTAATCGCAGACCCAAAGGAAAAGAGGATATTATTGACTGATACCATAACCACATCTCTGGAGATGACAGAGCCTTTATTCCACGAGGAATCAGTGGAGAAGATGATAAACGAAGCAGCCTCAAGCTGTATTGACAATATATTGGAGAACAATACTTTAAAGAAAATATTAAGCGAAGCCAAATAACCTAAAGGGGGTTGAAAAAATGCTTATTAAAAAGATCACTAAGAAGACAGCAGGCACATGCAAGTGCCATCAGTCATGTTGATATCATTCCAATTATATTTAATGAACAAGGGACAGAGCAGTGAAAGTCTGTCCCTTGTTTTTTAACAGGTTTCTGAAGAAGTCCGTTTTCGCCGTCATTGCGAGGAGCGTAAGCGACGAAGCAATCCCTAAGTCATTGATTCTTAAAGAAGCGAGATTGCTTCGCTTCGCTCGCAATGACACTTGTTTGAGTTTTTCAGTAACCTGTTAGGAGAATGTAAATTGTATTTTAAGAAATTGAGATATTTATTATTTATTGCTGTATTTCTTTCAGCTAATATGGTTTCTGCTGCTGAGCCTAATGAGCTGGATGTTATCTTAAAAAAGATTGATGAAAGGCAAAAGACAGTGGAGGCGATGAAGGGGAGCTTTATTCAAAGAAAGTCCCTCAGCCTGCTGCAGAACGAGCTTGTTTCAAAAGGATTGATGTATTTCAAAAGGCCGCAAAAGATGATGTGGGAATATAGGGAGCCGGAGAAAAACATCATGATCGTTAATGGGAATATTGTCTGGCTCTACCTGCCTGAGCTAAAAGAGGCAACGAGGTTTGACCTTTCGCAGAAGGCAGACATAAAAAGGATATTTGAAAAAATGGCAGTTGGCATGGGGCAGAGCCCTGATGAACTGAAAAAGGATTACGATGTTTCTCTGCTAAAAAAGGTAAAAAAAGGCGAGAAGAACCTCTATGTCCTTGAACTCATTCCAAGAGATAAGGCCATATCAGGCCTTTTTAAAAAGATACACCTCTGGTTTTCTGATGACGGCCTGCTTTATAAAACAGAGCTTTTTGAAAAGAACAATGACACAACCATAGTTGAATTTCAGAAATTGGAGATTAATAAATCCATCCCTGATTCCCTCTTTGAATTCAAACCGCCTAAGGATGTAAAGGTTCTTGATCCACTCGGTAAGTAGTGTTCCGCTCTAACCCTCTCCCATCATAGGAGAGGGGATTAAATTAAAGGATTTGGAATTGACTGTTTAAGTAAAAGTTAGTATAGTCTTTTCTGATGAATATACTTTTAATATATCCTGCCTCTGATAATGCCTTTAGCAAGGTCGGCTTTATCCTTCCGCCGCTTGGTCTCGGCTATGTTGCATCTGTTTTAAGAAATGCAGGCCATAAGATAAAGATATATGACTTTAATATTCAATCCGATAACCTTAATTTTGATGACTTTGATATTGTAGGAATCTCTGCAAATACATCAAGGCACAAGATGGCGCTACAAATTGCAAGGCAGGCGCAGAAGATGGGGCTGAAGGTTGTTATGGGCGGGCCCCATGTCACATTCATGGATAAAGAAACAATAATGGATGATGGGATAGACTATGTTGTGCGGAATGAGGGCGAGGAGACCTTCCTTGAACTTGTGAATGCAATTGAGGGAGAAAAGGAGCTGGATGATATTAAGGGTATCTCTTATAAAAAGAACGGCCAATTCAAGAGAAACCCTGACAGGCCGGCAATAAGGGATATTGATACCATACCCCTTCCAGCGAGAGACCTGATGGCAATGGATAAATACATCACGATGGAGATGGCAAAAAGAAAGATCACATCCATCATTACAAGCAGGGGATGCACACTTGACTGCTCATTTTGTGCATCGTCTTTTTCCAGCATGGGGTGGCGTGCGAGAAGGGTTGATTTGGTTGTGAATGAGATAGAGTTATTAAATAATAAATACGGTTTCAGCGGCATCGCTTTCTTGGATGATAACTTCACAATGAAGCCGAGCAGGACAATTGGGATTTCAAAGGAGATTATAAAAAGGGGGCTTGATATAAAATGGTGGTGCTTCTCCAGAGTGGATACAATTGCAAAGAACGAAGAGATGATAAAATGGATGTCTGAATCAGGATGCAGGCATATCTTCATGGGCATAGAGAGTGTTAATCAGGATGTGCTTAATTCATATAACAAAAAATACAGCGCAGACAAGGCAAGGCAGGCAGTGGAGATGCTGAGGGATTATAAGATTGAAACAATGGCGAGCTTTATTTTTGGCGATATCAAAGAGACCAAGAATATGATGCTTGAGACCATAAAATATGCCAAAAAACTTAACCCCGGCAGCGCCCAGTTTACCATACTCACACCATATCCGGGGACAAGGCTATATAATGAAATCAAAGACAGGCTGATTACAGATGACTGGGACAAATACGACTGCATGAATCCTGTGATGCGGTTGGACTATGTATCGCCAAAGGAACTCAAAGAGATTTTATTTTATGCGTATAAATCTTTCTATATAAGACCGAGCAGGATTATAACAAGCTTTCTTAGCAGTATAAGAGGCAAGGGTGTGAAGATTGGCAAGGTAAAAAAACTGATATCAACACTCAGGGCAACATAGATTAAGGCTGAGCCCTTTCAGGGCTCAGCCTTAAAAAGGGTCTACTTTTCAAAGTTCAACTTCTTTACTACCTTGTGCACCTCAATGGGTTTGCCGGGCGCAGGGAAGTAGGTAACCTTAACCTCAACCTCTGCACTCTTTGTATCAGCAGGAAGCTCTGTAACAAATGTCTCCTTTGTGGTCTTCCTCGGCGGCAGCGTAAGGTCAATAATATCCTTTATCTGCCATGCGCCGAGCCTGTGGTCACCCTCTGCATCCAAGCCAATCTCCCAGTATTCCTTCTTACCAATATTTATTACTGTTCCTTTATCTGTCTTAGCGGTCACATCCAGGACCAGCTTTGCACTCCAGAGTCAGCCGTCCGGGATCCTGTGCCCTGCCCTGTTGATGAGGCCTATATTCACAATTACTGTGTCAGTAACACATAAACTGTCCTCATATGTAGCACATGAATTGTCCTATATTA
>CAKKST010000433.1 GCA_919903585.1 Nitrospiria bacterium
GCTGCAATGTTTTTGGTTATTCGCACCCTCAATGCCTTTGCAAGCCTGTAGATTATATCGCCTGCAGCAGTTGCCTTTGGGTCTATAAAATTTATATGGCCGAATCTTTCATTTGTTACATGGTGGTCAATATTAACTATGAGCGGCGGCGGCGGGGTTATCTTGACATCCTTGAGAAGGCCTATCCTGCTGATACTGCCGCAATCAAGGGCAACTATCACATCGTATCTGCCGTCAATCGCCTTCAACTGCTTTATTTTCTTTGAATACGGCAGGAACTGGAGGTTTTTTGGAACAGGATCAGTATTGCAGACAACAACCCTTTTCCCGAGCTTTTTTAATATCAGCGCAAGGGCGATTGACGAACCGACTGCATCGCCTTCGGGGTTGATGTGTGTTGTTATTAAAAAACTTTTATTCTCCTTTATACATTTAATTACTTTTTCCATCCCCGTCATTCCTTTTCCTCAAGCTCATCCAGAATCCTGACCATCCTGATGCCATCCTTTACAGAATCGTCTATCTTAAAAATCAGCTCAGGAATAAATCTAATACTCAGTCTCTTTTTCAGTTCAGCCCTCACATATCCGGCTGCGCTTAATAATCCATTAAGCGTCTCTTTTTTATCCTTGGAATCATCCAGTATGCTTACATAGACCTTTGCATTCTTGAGGTCATCTGATAAATCTACATGGGTTACAGTTACAAAACCGATCCTCGGGTCATGAATCTTGCGCATTATTATATCTGCGATCTCTTCTTTTATCTGCCCGCCAAGCCTGTCTGACCTCTTATAGCTCAACATTATAATATCTCAATCTTATAATCAATTATATCTACAGTCGGGGTCTTCTCAATAAAATCTATGACCTTATCCATCACTGCATTCACAAATCCCTTTTCATTTCCAACGCAGGAGAATCCCACTACTGCCTTCTGCCACAGGTCATTTCCGTCAACCTCTGCTATAGAAACATTAAAACTCCTTCTTATCCTATCCTTCAGGCTCTTTAAAACCTGCCTCTTGCTTTTCAATGAGTTAGAATTAGAGATAAATAATTCTAATGTGCAAATACCTACTCTCATAGTTTTGCTGCTATTTTATCTATTGCATAGGCCTCAATAACATCGCCGACCTTGATATCATTAAAATTCTCTATCCCGATGCCGCATTCGTAGCCTGTCTGCACCTCTTTAGCATCTTCCTTGAATCTCTTCAGCGAAGACAGCTTTCCTTCATATATCACAACATTATCCCTTAGCACCCTCACGCCTGCGCAAGCCCTTATAATGCTGCCGTCTATTACATAGCAGCCTGCAATCACACCAATATTGGATATGCTAAAGATCTGACGCACCTCTGCCCTCCCGAGGGAACGCTCCTTTAATGTCGGCTCAAGGAGCCCCTCCATTGCAGACTTCACATCTGCAATGGCATCGTATATAACAGTATACAACCTGATATCCACATTTTCTTTCTCTGCAAGGGCAGAGGCCTTTACCTCAGGCCTTATATTGAAGCCGATAATGATTGCATTGGATGCAGAGGCAAGCATTACATCTGTCTCTGTAATAGCGCCAACAGAGCCGTGAATAACATTCAATTTAACTGCGCTTGTACTGAGCCTCTCCAGCGACTCTTTAAGCGCCTCAACAGAGCCTTGCACATCGCCCTTTACAATTATATTAAGCTCCTTGACCTCGCCCTCTTTTATCTTTGCATAGAGGTCATCAAGTGTTATCTTCTTTGACTTGGCCAGCTCCGCGCTCCTCTGCCTCTGGAGCCTTGTTACTGCAATCTCCTTTGCAACCTTCTCGTCCTCCGCAACCACAAAGGTATCTCCTGCCTGCGGCACCCCTTCAAGTCCAATGACCTCCACAGGTGTGGCAGGGCCTGCGCTCTCCGTCTTCCTGCCCATATCATCTATCAATGCCCTTACCCTTCCAAAGAAGGTTCCTGTCACAAAGACATCGCCAACCTTAAGTGTGCCGCTCTGTATAAGGACTGTTGCAACAGGACCCCTGCCCTTATCAAGCTTTGCCTCAATAATTGTTCCCCTCGCAGACTTATTTGGATTCGCCTTGAGCTCAAGGACATCTGCCTGAAGGAGTATCATCTCAAGGAGGGTTTCCAGATTTATCTTCTTCTTTGCGGATACCTCTACATATATGGTCTCGCCGCCCCATGCCTCAGGGACAAGTTCATACTCTGTTAAAGCCTGTTTTATCCTCTCCGGGTTTGCCTCTGGTTTATCTATCTTATTTATTGCAACTATAATAGGCACCTTTGCAGCCTTGGCATGATTAATTGCCTCAATAGTCTGGGGCATCACGCCGTCATCAGCAGCAACAACAAGGACTACTATATCCGTTACCTGTGCGCCCCTTGCCCTCATTGCAGTAAAGGCCTCATGGCCTGGGGTATCAAGGAAAACCACATTTTTATCGCCTACCTTAACCTTGTAGGCGCCAATATGCTGGGTAATGCCGCCGGCCTCTCCCTCTGTAACCTTTGTCAGCCTTATGGCGTCCAAAAGCGATGTCTTGCCGTGGTCAACATGCCCCATGATCGTAACCACTGGCGGTCTATGAACCCGATAAGCTGCATCATCCTGAGCCTCAACAATAAGGTCCTCTGTGGACATTGCAGATACTGTCTCTACCTTAATTCCAATACCATCTGCAATCAGGGCAGCAGCATCCAGATCAACAGGATGATTGATCGTTGCCATCATTCCCATCTCCATCAGCCTCTTTATAATCTCCCCTGACTTATAGCCTATTGCCTCGGCAAATTCCTTTACTGTAATCCCTTCATGTATCTTTATAACCTTTCTCCTCGGCTTTGTTATCTCCTCCGAGACCGCTATCCTTTTAGCCCTCTTTATAGCAGACTTATGCTTGGCAGCCCTCTTTTGAAATACCTCAAGTTGATCCCATTTTACAAGATCCCTCGGATGTTTTGATTCCTTCTCTATTGTCTTCTGATTTTTAAGCTTCTTTGTTTTGTCCTTTGGCTTAAAGACCTTATCTTTATCTTTCTTCTCCTGTTCGGTCTTTTCACCAGCTTTTAAAGGCTTTTCGGCTTCTTTTTTCTCTTCCTTCTTTACCTCTGCAGCTTCCGGTACAGCCGTCCCTACAGGCATATCCACCGGCGGCTCAGCAACTGCTGCTGCCGCTGTTTTTTCTGCGGCTGCTGCCTGCCCTATTGGCTGGGGTTTTACTGGCAGGACTGGTTCTTTTAGTGCGGGCTCTTCTTCTTTGTGCTTCTTCTTTATAAGGACTGTTCCCCTTTTTTTCTCCTGGGGTTTTTCTTCTGTCTTTGCCTTTTTACCCTTTCCAAATTTATCCATAATCAGGCCTACAGTTCTATCGTCAAGGAGAGTCATATAGCTCTTAGGCTCAATGCCGATGGTCTTCAGCTCCTCCATAAGCCTCTTATTGGTTACCCCTATATTTTTTGCAAGCTCAAAAACCTTTTGTCCTTCCATAAAAACCTTTCACCCCTTTATTCTGATGCAGGTCCGACAGCCTCTCCTTCTTTTTGCTTACCCTCTGCCTCTTCCTGCTGTTTTGTCTCATTGGCAATCGCCTCTGTAATCTCCCTGTCGCGCTCCTTTACCCTTTCCTGCTGGTACTGTGTTTCATTAAGGATATCTATCTTCCACCCTGTAAGTTTGGCGGCAAGGCGGACATTCTGGCCTTTTTTTCCGATTGCAAGAGACAATTGCTGGTCAGCAACCACAATGGTTGCAGACTTTTCCTGCTCATTAATGCCAACCCTTTCAATCACAGCAGGGCTTAATGCCTCTCCTATAAATGCCTTCGGGTCATCGCTCCACGGAATTATATCTATCTTTTCGCCCCTGAGCTCACGCACCACTGCCTGAACCCTTGAACCCTTCATGCCCACGCAGGCGCCCACAGGGTCTATTTTGGAGTCCTTTGAATAAACAGCTATCTTTGCCCTGTCTCCCGGCTCCCGCACAATTCCTTTAATAACAACCGTCCCTTCATAAACCTCCGGGACCTCCATCTTAAAGAGCTCGGCAATAAAATTCGGATGTGTCCTTGAAAGAACAATCTGCGGCCCCCTTGCTGTATTTTTCACATCAAAGATATAGGCCCTCACCCTGTCGCCCCTTCTATAGCTCTCGCCCTGTATCTGCTCGCTGACAGGAAGGATGCCCTCTGTCTTCCCAAGGTCAATTATATAATTCCTTCTCTCCTGCCTCATCACGATCCCGTTTATAAGCTCGCCCTGCTTGCCCTTAAAGTTTTTTAAGACTACATCCCACTCTGCCTCTCTGACCCTCTGTATTATTATCTGCTTTGCTGTCTGTGCAGCAATCCTGCCAAGATCCTCCATGGGTATAATATTGCCAATCTCATCGCCAAGCTCTGCGCCCTCATCAAGCTTTGCTGCCTCTTCAAGGGATATCTCTGCCCTTGGGTTCTCCACATTCTCTACAATCTTCTTAACAGCAATAACCTGTACCTCGCCTGTCTTTGGATCAATACTCACATCTATATTTTCACACTGAGAGGCAAACTTCTTCTTTGCCGCAGCCTGCAATGCTGATTCAAGAGCGCCTATAACAGTCCCTGCATCTATCCCCTTCTCCCTGCACAACTGTTCAATAACTGTTATTAACTGATGATTCATTATTTAGCTCCTCCAAGAAAACTCCAAAATAATAATTTGCAAAAAGGCAGCAGATGGACTTTTTACAAAGCCGCTAAAACTCCACATCAAGCCTTGCCTTTGCAATATCAGAAAGCAGTATTTCAATCTCGCCAATCTTTCTGTCTGCTATTTTTATAAGCTCACCCTCAACACCAAGAATTCTTCCAAAAAACTCCCTCTGGTTATTTATTGGCTTGTATGTATTTATCCTCACCAACTTGCCTGTCTCGCGCTGATAATCCTCTATCCTTTTTAACGGCCTGTCAAGGCCGGGGGATGAGACCTCAAGTATATAAGTATGCGGTATGGTATCCTCCACATCTAAGACCTGACTTATATGGGTGCTCGCCGTCTCACAATCGTCAAGAGAGACACCGCCCTTTTTATCAATAAACACCCGCAGAAACCACCTTGGCCCGCTCTTTTTATATTCCATATCTACCAGTTCAAATCCAAAGGAATTTAGAATAGGAATTATTATATCCCTTATAGCCGTGCCAGTATCCTTTTTGTCAAGTTTCTCAGAGGCAGCCATAAAATTTTCCAAAAAAAAATGGGCTTTAAAAAGCCCACTTTCAGTAGACCAAAACTGGATATTTTATAACACAAAACCATTTAGAAATGCAAGAAAAAAAATAAAGGCCCCATGGGGATTCTCCCTTCAATGGGGCCTATTTAAAAAACCTTGCTTTCTTAGCATGACTCCTTGCATTTGCATGTCCCTGCGGACATCTTTGTTACCTTCTTGATAATCATCCTAATCACCTCCTTGTTTAGTGTCAGAGTGTCAGAGCATCATAAGTATCAAA
>CAKKST010000434.1 GCA_919903585.1 Nitrospiria bacterium
GGAATATGAAGATGTGCAGCCAACAAGCAGGTGGATTCCCTGCAAGGCATTACAGGGACGGACTCTAAAAAAGAGGTTTTTAAAGATCTGGGCTGAGACAAAATCTGCAATTAAAATAGTTGTAATTAATAGTATAAGAAATACCTTCTCTCTTTTTGTGCCAAGTATAAAAAGGAGGATAGCTCCTGCAATAATTAGCAGCTTAAAGTTCCCAAAACTGGTTATAAAGGGCATCAGCCAGTCAAAAAGCGGATTCTTTAAAGTGATATTAATAAAAAAGAGGAGCGCCCTGTCTATCTCAAGCAGATATTTCAATTACCTTATCCTTGTAATAATATTTCTGTTAGCTTCTTTGCATATCTTTTACCGTTCTCATCATCGCTTACTATTTCAATCTCCTCTGGCCGCAATATTCCAAGGCCAATTTCAACAGCCCGCGCAATCTGATCCTGTTCAAATATCTTCCTGTCCATGATAGCCTCATTGCTGCCGAGCTCTTTTAGAATAGCAACTCCCACTGCATCAATTGCAATCCTGTCTGTGCCTGCAACTATCACATCTGCCCTTTTTCTTGTACCTGTCATTGGGCCCCCGTCAACAAAGGCCTCTATTGCATCAAGGAGTATGAGCGACGGCTTATAGGCCTGATTTATCTCTGCTATCATCTTTCTCATGCTAAGGAATGATGTATGAAGCTCCCTCATATTATCTTTGTGAGTAACTCCAACAGAAAGTTTTAGTGACATTGTAAATACACCGCCAAAGCGGTGTGTCTTTAAACAGCAGGCGCTTACAATGCACTCTGAATCAAGTATAGGCTTTGCCACATAAAAACCATCCCTCCAGTGGCTTTCTTTTGGCTTAACCTTCACCCAGCCCTCAGGAGGCAGCTCCTCAAAATTAATAAGCCCTGCGCCGAGATTTTTGCAAATGTTATATATGCCCTTATCTTTTAGAACATCCGCAGTATCAGGCGGGCCACTCCTCTCACCTACTGTAATCCCCTTTGCACCCATCCCCTTTAGATGGAGTATAAGATTAGTTAGTGTATCATTATGCGTGGATCCGGGAAAAGGGTCTGCTGTATTGAAATTTGGTTTTAGCAACACATTTTTCCCCTTAACAGAATTTATCCCCAAGAGGTCTATCGCCCTTTTAATACCTGCTGCCCTGTCAGATGTTTTTATAAGAGAGACCTTTGTTTTTGCCATGTTAGTGGCCATTTGTGAAGTTTCTGCTTTAGCAGGTGTTATACCCCTATCCCCTGTTATTGCCAATAGAGCTCCCCCTGCTATTGATGTTATAAACTCACGTCTGTTCATTTTTTTACCTTTAAAACTCTTTCATAGCCCTTCTACTTCAAACATTCCTTAAAGAATAATAACCTATTTTATTATTATTTTGTAGTAAAAAATTTAAATACCACTCTCTTTTCATTTAGGGTTACGGGACTCTATGTAACTAAAAGAGATTGCAGATTTCTGGGGAATCCATTATACTACTGAATAATTAAAGAGGTTGAGGGGAGAAACTGATATTTCAAGACTTGACCCTATAATCCTCTCATTTTATACACTACCAAGATTTTTTAAGGCACCGATCATGAAGCTGGGTATACAGAAGAAGGTCGTCATCTCCATCGTTATTGTAGGTATGCTGCCTCTCCTGGTGGGGCTTTATCTTACCTACCTTGACGGGAAGACCACTCGCAGGAACTCTATTGGCGCAAGCTTCCAGGAGCTGGCCAAGGAGACCGCGGACAAGATCGATATGGTGATTGGAAGAGAGGTGATCGATACCCAGAGGCTTGCTCTCTCCCCCAACATACGTGCTGCAATAAAAAAGAGGGGCAGTGATCCAGCGTTGATCCATTATCTCAGGGAATTCAAGAGATATGATGAGCGGGCGGTTCACAGCCTTCTGGTCGTTGATTCTGAGGGAAGATTTATTGCAGGGATCAATGAAAGCAATAAAGGTGACTACAAGAACGAAAATTGGTTTACGGGCGCGTATAACGGCGACAAGGGAAGGGTCTATGTCGGAGATTTAAAGCTTGAAGGGGAGACAGATGTGTACCTGATAAATATCGCGGTGCCCGTCATGGACGGCGGCGCAGCCATCGGTCTGCTTGTGATCAGGTACAGCGTGGATAAACTTCTTTCGGTCATCAATAGTGTGCGGATCGAAGAGACCGGTCATGCAAACCTCGTCGATTCTTCGGGAACGATCATTATGTGCCCCATCTTTCCCCTCCGCAGTCACCAGGTGAGTTCCGATCTCATTGCAACGATCTCGCAGACCCGGCCCGGGTGGGGCGTGGTCAGGGACGATGCCCATGGCGGACACGGTTCCATCATAGGTTTTGCGCCGGTACGCTCTACCATCATATCGGAAAACGGCTGGTTCGACGGCAAAAGGTGGTATATTTTTACACGGCAAAGCCCTGAGGAAGTCTACGCGCCGATCTATGCCCTCCTCTCTCGCATATCCTTGTTCGGCGCGGCCCTGATAGCCCTTCTTTCTCTCATGGGTGTCTACGCCGCCAGGAAGATCGTAAAACCTATCGATGAACTCTATAAAGGCGTTGAGCACTTTGAACGGGGGGATCTCGGGTATCGTCTTGCCATCAAAACAAACGATGAGATAGAAAAGCTGGCGGATGAATTCAACCGGATGGCCGGCACCATCCAGGAGACCTATTCAAATCTTCAGAACCGGACGATGGAGCTTGAAACATCGGAGGAACGGTATAAGGACCTCATAGAGAACTCTCCGGAGATGATACATTCCGTAAATGCCGACAGATTCTTTGTGAACGTAAATAAGACTGAGCTCAATACCGTGGGCTATGCCCTGGCCGAGATGATGCGCATGAGGATAGACGATATTGTGCCCGACGATTTCAGGGAAAGGATGAAGGACCATATAGCGCAGGCGATAGAGAAAGGCATCAGCACGGTTGAGGCCCAGTTTATCACCAAGAACGGCAGGCGGATCGATGTGGAGGTGACGGCTACTGCCTTATATGACCCTATAAGCGGCGAATTCGTCAGAACAAGGGCCTTTGTAAGGGATATTACGGAGCGGAAGAAACTGGAAGGCGCAATCAGAGAATCCGAGGAGAAGTACAAGAACCTGTTCGACAGTTTGACAGACTCGCTCTTCATGCTTGATACGGAAGGACGGGTGACGGCGGTCAACAGGAAACAGGAGGAGGTTTTAGGTTATTTGAGAGACATTATCATTGGCCGCGAGTTCCCGGCAATCCTGTCGGAAGAGGACAGAAAGAAGTTTGCCGACCTCTTGGAGCGAACGCTGGGCGGTAATAATCAGCCGACGGTGGAAGTCAGTGTGTTGAACCAAAGAGGAGAGCTTCTTATAATGGAGATGGATATTATTGGCATTAGGAAGAACGAGAAGATGGATTTCATGGTGATCCATCTGCGGGACATAACCAAGAAGAAGGAGCTGGAGGGACAATTGTTAAGAGCCGAGAGGTTCAATGCCTTAAGCCACTTCTCCTCCATGCTTGCCCATGACCTCCGCAACCCCATCATCGGTATCAGGCAACGTCTCAAAAGCCTCCAGAGTACCATAGGCACATCGAATCCCAAAGTCACGAACCGTGTGCTGGCGGATATTATCTCCAGCAGCGAACTCCTCCTGGGGTTGATCAACGACGTCCTGGATGTATACCAGAACAGCTATGAAGACCTCCCGTTGATCTTTTCCACCTTCCCTGTTACCGAGGCTGTCGAAGAGGCAATCAAGCTCCTGCAGATAGAAGCGGAAGAAAAGAATATGAGGGTATGTCTGCACTGCGAGGACAGGTCCACAGCAATACATGCCGACATGCGGCGGTTGAAGAGGGTCTTTATCAACCTCCTGGATAACGCCATCCAGTATTCGGATGCTGGCGGCATGGTGGATATCACGTTCAGACTGACGGGAGGCGGCGGGGGAGATCTGTTGTTTACAATGGAAGATGAAGGCATTGGCATTCCTCCATCGAAGCTTGCGAATATTTTTGAGCCGCTCTACAAGGTCGGCAAGAAGGAGATCAAACGAGGGACCGGTCTTGGTCTCTACTTCTGCAAGGTTATCGTTGATGCCCACGGCGGGAAGATCTGGGCTGAAAACAGACCCGAGAAAGGCGCCGTATTTTATATTACATTGCCCGTGAGGGGAGGTGAGGGGCATGTCCATTAAGATTCTCATAGCCGATGACCAGCGGCTATTTCGCCAGGGGCTGAGGAGCCTTCTGGAGCAGGAGGATGACCTTATTGTGGTCGGGGAGGCCGCGGACGGCCAGGACGCCTTCACCCTGGCCCAGAAGACAAATCCCGATATAATCCTCATGGATGTGGAGATGCCCAAACTTGACGGCATTAAAGCTACGGAGATGATCCTTGAACGGAATCGTGGCGTCAGGATACTGATGCTCTCCGTATATAATGAAGATGAAAGGGTGGTCGCCGCTCTCCGTGCAGGGGCGTCCGGCTATATCCTAAAGGACGCCGAACACACAGAATTCATCAGGATAATACGGAGCACCCATGCCGGAGAAAAGATAACTTCACCTTTCCTGGCTAATCTTGCGCCCCTGGCGCCTTCGCCACAAGGCGCACCGCAGAACGATGAGGACATGGAAAAGGAGATGGACGAAAAGTTCTCACTTACAGAACGGGAGAAGGAAATGCTGCGATTGCTCCTCCAGGGAAAGAGCAACAAAGAGATATCAGCACTCACATATGTATCGACAGAAACCGTCAAGTCCCACCTGCAGAATATCTATAAGAAACTCGACGTCAGGAGCAGATTGGAAGCGGTTACCCTCTTCCTTAAGGAAAAGCGCTAACAGCACTTGCCGTAATTTAATCATCCCCGTCACATTATCACTTCCCCCCGTCATGGGATATCTATTTCACGGCGATTTTAAAATCATGTTTATTATTAAGTGGTTACAGCACCTTCTACTCCTTTTTGGGGGTATCTCTCACCTCAAAATACTATGAAAAATCATACTTGTGGGGAATTTACATCTTTTGCAGCATAAAGTATAGTATAAACCATAGAAAGCAGAATAGCTTCTGAAGAAGAAAGGGGGTGAATTTCATGAGTCTTACATCGAGGGTTATGTCGCATGAGTATGCAGGAGGCAGAGAGAAACGCCTGGAGATAGCAAAAGAAGAGACAATGAGTTCGGCGAGCGGCCTCTTACTGGCGCTTTTGGCGCTTGTCTTTTCCGTGATTGCAGGCTGGGCGATGATAGCTTATCCTGAAATATTCGTACCGACCAATATATGGGGAGTACCCCCTTTATAAAAGGGTATGGGTATGGGATATTGAGGGTTTAATGCCGCGCCGCGCTATAAACACTGCCGTGGAGAACGTATCGAGGGGAAAAACGTCATGAGATGCGGCAACGAATATAGGGGGGAATATAGGGGGTCAAATCTTCATTATTGACAATTTGCCTGAGATATGATATAAACTTGGTCATGTCCAGGCCCCTCAGAATCCAATACCCCAATGCTGTCTACCACATCACCTGCCGCGGAAACGAACGGCAGAACATCTTTAAGGACGACGCAGATA
>CAKKST010000435.1 GCA_919903585.1 Nitrospiria bacterium
TTAAAAGATGCAGCTTCTGCCACGGACTCACAGGCGCAGGCGACGGACCAGCAGCAGAATTTATGGATCCAATGCCGAGGGATTTTACTGCGGGCACTTATAAATTCAGAACAACACAGAGCGGCGAGCTTCCAACAGATGAAGACCTCTTCAGGACTATCAGCCGCGGTCTTACCGGCACCCCAATGCAGGCGTTTGACGACGAGATAATCAAAAACGGCCTCACAGAAGAGGAGCGGTGGCAGGTAATTTACTATATTCAGACCTTTGCGCCTGAATTTTCAAAACCAGATTTAGATCCATATAAAAAGATTATAAAGCCCTCATCAAAAAAGGCCTCTTATTCAAAGGAGAGCATTGCAAAGGGCAAAGAGGTTTTTGAAAAGGCAAAGTGCTGGGAGTGCCATGGGAAGGGCGGAAAGGGAGATGGTGTAAAAGAGGAGAGGAAGGATGATTGGGGATTTCCAATCCGCATCAGAAATGTGACCCAGCCATGGAAGATAAAGGCTGGTTCAGAGGCAGAGGATATCTTTATGCGTTTTTCTACAGGCATCAATGGCACACCTATGCCATCTTTTGTTGATTCTTTAAAAGAGGAAGATCGCTGGCATCTTGCAAATTTCATAAAATCTCTCCAGAAGACACCAACAAAGCACGAGGTGCTGAAGGCAGCATCAGTTAAAGGCGAGATACCTGATGATCCGAACAGCCTTGAGTGGCAGAAGGCATCTCCAATGGATGTGAGATTGGCAGGTCAGGTTGTTGCTGCGCCGCGCTGGCAGAACCCGAGCATTGATATGGTTACAGTAAGGGCATTATATAATAGCAAGGAGATCGCCTTCTTATTAGAATGGGATGACCCGTTTAAGGATGTAACACACAAGGAAGATAAGGCGCTTAACACAAAACCGCTTTTAGGGGCAGGCGCATATAATTCCTATGTTGACCCTTACAAGATGGTGCCGAGGCAATTTGAGACCTTTCGCGATTCAGTTGCCCTGCAGTTTCCAGTCAAATCGCCAGAGGGAACTAAGAAGCCGCACTTCTTCAGAGGAGATTCAGGGAATCCTGTAAATCTCTGGATATGGAAGGCAGATTTAGACGAAAAAGGGACTGCCTCTGTAGAAGAGACAAATGCAACAGGTTTTAGTCAAATGACCCCTCAGCCTAAAGATGGCCAGCAGGTAAAGGGAAAAGGTGTCTGGAAAGAAGGTGTCTGGCGTGTAATCATGAAAAGGCCTCTTAAAACAGAAGACAAAAACGATGTCCAGTTTGAAATGGGGAAGTTTATCCCTTTTTCGTTTAATGCCTGGGACGGTTCTAATGGAGAGCACAATCTGCTCATGTCCCTCTCTACATGGAACTATGTTATTATAGAAGCTGCCACGCCGATAACTGTTTATCTGTATTCCCTGCTCGGTGTTATTGCAGCAGTTATTGGTGAGTTCTGGTTTGTAAGAAGATTGAAAAATGGTTCACAATGAAGTTGACGAGTTTAGGAGTTTGATGATAAAATCATTCAAAATAAAAGGAGGACAAAGCATGTATAAAAATCTTAAAAAAACAATCGCAACAGTTTTATTGGCATTACC
>CAKKST010000436.1 GCA_919903585.1 Nitrospiria bacterium
TGACATTTGCTCTTATCCTCTCTATCACCCTTTTAGCTCCTATGATTTTAATCTGCAATTAATTTAAATCATTATTTACAATAATCTCTAAATCCCTCGTTTTATCTTCAAAATCCTATCAACCGAAATCTCTAAAGCTGCACAGGGGCAGTTGATGCCCCATCTCTCAAGCGCCGCGGGATGAAGCTCGCCGATGAGGCCGAGGTCTTCATTGCCAATAATTATTCTGCCAACCCTTCCATCAATGAATGATGGATGTGCGGCAGGCTCAAGATTGTATTCAAGAGCAAGATAATAGAGCAAAAGATCAAGGTATGAGTGCATCTCTGAAAAGTTTGCATTTGGATGGGCAATTAGCGCAGAAGCATTTAAGATTGTCCTGCTTCCTGTGTCATCTTTTTCATCGCATACACCAGCCTCGCCAACCTCAAAGACCTTGTGAGGATAAAATGCCTTTGAGCTTTCTGCCTCTACACGAAGGAGCGATGGCACAAGCGAATTTCTTAAAACAGAATAACTCTCTGACATGACATTTGATATCTCGACTAACTTCTCATCAGCAAGATTCATCTTTGTCAAAAGCTCATCCTTTGATGTAAGTATATTGGATATGACCTCCTGAAATCCAAGTCCAACGAACTCCTCCCTTATCCTGTCTGATAAAAATTCTATATCCGAAAGGCTGCCGACAGTGAAGTGATGGGGCATTACAGGCTTGAATGTATCATACCCGCGGCTTATTGCAAGGTCTTCCACAACATCAATCGGGTGCATAAGGTCATCCCTGAAGCATGGGGCTTTGACACTTATCCTTTTATTTTTAATTTTAATGTCATACCCGTATGAGCTAAGACAGGTTTTTATATCCTTATCCTTCCAGACCTCACCGAGCGCCTTTTCAATCTCATTGTGCGCAACATTTAGAGTGGCTGTAAGGTCAAGCGGTGTCTGTGTCATCCTGCCAAACTCGGTTGCATAGGGGTATTTCACCAATATTGGTTCTATCTCTGCCCCCCTGTCAAAGAGGTTCACTGCCATTATGTTTATGGCAAGGATGACAAGCCTTATGTCTGTGCCTGTTACCTCTATAAAAAGATTTTCATCGCCAACCTTTACCTCGCCAATATCCCTGCTGTTGATTATTGGCGGAAAGGAGAGGATTTTATCTTCTTTGTCTATCAAAATGGGATACATCCCCTTTCCCTTTAGTATCCCGCCAAATTCCTTTCCCTTTGGATGAACAGTCAGTATCTCATTCAGGTTCATCTTTTTTTCAAAGCCGAGCGGCACAAATGAAACCTCATCCGGCCTTACTGCTTTATAATAGACGGGGAATGTAATCCTCTCAAGATTATAGACACCGATGGCAATGCCCTGTCTCTTTCTGCCAAAGATATATGAGAGCTTCTCCTGTGTCTGTATTAATTGCGTAAGGATATCTTCTGTTACCTTAATCCCCTTTGCTGTGCAGGCAGCAACATGGGGCCTGATATCTTTAAGTTCTTTTGAGACAATAATCTCATCCTTTATCTTTTTGGCCTTGAGAAATGAATAGGCCTCTTTCTTATTAGAAAGCCTCCACCTTATCTGCCTTGCAATCCCCTCGCAACACCAGAGGTCAGGACGATTGCTGTCATTGAGCTCTATCTTTATCTCATCTGTTTTTTCATCAAAGCCCTTCACCTCACCCTTCACCCATTTCAGGTACTCCTCTAATTTATTAATGGTGAGTTTCTTTTTTAGTAATTTTTCTAAGTCGTTTTTTATTACTGTAATTGTTGGCATAGTTTACCTTTTATAATTACCCCTCACCCTACCCCTCTCCCGCAAGGGGAGAGGGAACCATTTGAATCCTTCTCCTCTTATTCCCCTCCCTTGATGGGAGGGGATAAAGGGGAGGGTGTATTTCAATACTCTATCTTCAATGTCCTTATCAAATCCAAATCACCAGAAAACAGATCCCTGATATCGTGAAGCCCGAGCGCCACCATTGCCATCCTGTCAAGTCCAAGTCCCCATGCAATCACAGGCACATCCACGCCAAGCGGTATTGTTACCTCTGGCCTGAACAAGCCCGCGCCGCCAAGCTCCATCCACCCGAGCTTTGGATGTTTCACATGAAGCTCAACAGATGGCTCTGTGAATGGAAAATATGCTGGCAGAAACTTGCTTATCTCTGCGCCTGCAACCTCATGTGCAAAGAGCTTTAAAAGACCAAGAAGCGTCCTGAAATTAATCCCCTCTCCAAGCACTATACCCTCTATCTGGAAAAAGTCAGTTGCATGTGTTGCATCCACCTGCTCATAGCGGAAACACCTTGCAATGGAAAAATATTTTCCCGGAATATTCGGCTTTGCTGCAAGCCTCCTTGCAGATACAGAAGTCCCCTGACTCCTTAGAACAAGCTGCCTTGCCCTTTCTTCGCTGAATACATATCTCCAGCCCCTTGACTTTGCCTTTCCACCATTCTGATGAACTGCCTTAACATTTTTTAGATATGGCTCGTTTATCTTTTTTGCATGATGCGGCTCTTTTAAAAAATATCCGTCGTGTATATCCCTTGCAGGATGAAACTGCGGCATATAAAGGGCATCATTGTTCCAGAACTCTGCCTCAACAAGCGGCCCCCTCATCTCCTCAAAACCCATGCTAACAAGTTTGTATTTTGTAAAATCCAGAAACTCCCTGTAGGGATGTTTCCTGCCTGTATCCCTTCGCGGCGGCCTTAGAGATATGTTGTATTTACGAAAGGCCTTTTCCTTCCAGCTTCCATCCTTTAACATGGCAGGGGTGAGCTGGGAAATCTCCTCTGATGGAGCGGCCTTTTCTGATAAGGCTTTTAAAAGTTTCCTTCCTTCTTCTGTAAGGGAGAATCTTCTTATTGCCTTTTCCTGTATCCTGAATATCCCCTTTGCCTTTCCCCTTTTTCTGTGATGAAGGGCTATAACATCTTTAATCCCCCCCATCCCCCCCTTTTCTAAAGGGGGGAGAAGGGGGGATTTTAAATCTATTTCGCCAGCCTTCTCAAGCCACTCAATTATCTCCTGCAGCCTGTCAAACTCTGCTGTATCATCCTTTATGAGCGAGAGATAGCCACCTTCAATAATAGAGATAATTCCAGCCTCTTTTAATGCGCCAATCGCAGAGCTTATCTCTGTTGGCTCCATATCGCTCCTTTGCTGGAGGTCTTTGATTGTAAATTTTTTTCCTTCTTTTAAATCATTTACTATGCGAAACTCAGGTATCTTTGCTGCTGCATACTTTTTACCAATGTCTGTGAGCGAGACAATCTCGTTTTTTCCTGTCTCGGAAACAGTCAGCACGCCCTTTACAGAAAGCCAGCCCACAACCATATCAAGCCTTGCCTCATCAAGGCCTGTCTTTGCCATTACCTCTTCATCAGAGAGCGCATCAGCCCCTTTAAAGGCATTCAGAAACTTATGCTCCAGCGGATGCAGGCCCTCTATTATTTTTTCAATATCCATTATATCTCCTACAATCGCAGGCACTCACAAATGTCATTCCCGCATGCCTTTAGTGGGAATCCAGTTTTCTAACGAACCCTGCACTAAAATATCACAAAAATAACTTTTGTCAAGCTGATTGGTTCAAAACTGGTGGGAGCTTTTCATTAATAGGCCGACGCCGACATAGGTGAAGAGGACAATCAGAAAGCCTGCAAGGTTCAGATAGACAACCCTGTTTCCCTGCCACTCCTTGACAAAAAGTGCATGAAGAAGGCCTGCATAGTATATCCAGATGATTAATGACCAGAGCTCCTTTGGCGTCCACAGCATATAAGTCCCCCATGCATAAAACGCCCATATCCCGCCGCTTATCATGCCGGCTGAAAAGAGGATAAAGCCCCAAAAGATGGCGCTGTAGGTAATATTATCCATAGCCTTTTTTGAAGGTGTCTGAAGGCGCGTGCCTGTAAAGTGAAGCCTTTTAATAAGCACAATTATCCCCATTGAAAAGGCGATGGCAAACAAGGCATAGCTGAAAAATGACGCGGCCACATGTATCTCAAACCAGAGTGTGTTCAATACAGGGATGGGCGGGGATATGCCTTTGGAGGGGAGGAATGACAGAAAGGCAATAATTAACCCCAAAGGTATAACAAAGGCGCCAACTGACCTTTCTTTATAGGTCAGCTCTATTACCAGATAAAAGAGCATAATTGACCATGCAAAGAATGAAAGGGATTCAAAAAGCCCGACAAACGGCGCATGGCCTGAAATAGACCACCTGTAGGCAAGAAAGATCGTGTGGAAAAAAAGGCCTGCAGCAATTAAGTAAAAGCCGGCAATATATAACCGCCTCCTTTTAGAAAACAGGAGATCAATATATAAAATTGCACTGCCAAGATAGCAGGCTATGGCTATGTAATAAATAATCAGGGATTGTTCTGTTTCCATAATGTCAATGCCCCTCAATAAACCTGTACACCTCTTCAAACACCCTTTCCCTGTCATAGTCAAGGGTGATTATGTGGCCTGAGCGCTCAAGCCATACAACCTTTTTATCTGTTGACGCTGCATTATTATAGATATATTCCGGCCCCTTTTCTGAAAGATCAATATCGCCCCGCGATTGTATCACAATAAGAGGGCAGGTTATCTTTGCGAGGGATTCCTTACCTGCCTCCATTGAATCAACAAGATGTTTAAGGCTGTTCACAGGATAGAATTCATAAAAGGGGTTATTGTCCTCAACAGACGAATCCTTTACATCCGGTGGATGCGGTTTCTTTACATAGGTATAAAACAGAAAAAAATTGAGGAGCTTAATCTTGCCCTCAGTTGAAAGGATGTCGGTCTTCTTCTTTTTTAAAAATACCGCGGGGCTAAGGAGCGCTATGCCGTTTACCTCGTGATTTGCTGCAAGCCTCATGGCAATGGCGCTGCCGAGGGAAAAGCCTGCTATATAAACAGACCTGTACTCCTTTTTCATTTTTAAGAGCGCCTCTTCCGTTGCCTTATACCAGTCCTCTTTTGTGGTCTTTTTAAGTTTCCTCGGCGTGCTCCCATGCCCGGGAAGCACAATACCATAAGAGCCAATTTCACGCTCCTCAAGGTATTTACCGAGCGGAAACATCTCCTGTGATGTGCCTGTGTAACCATGAATAAGGAGCACGCCCTTTTCACCCTTTTTAAATTCAAAGGGCGCTATCCCCCTTACAAGTCCTGTGGCATTATCAATGTCCATCCTGCTGATGCTCTTTGACAGGGCATAATTCATATACAGGGAATAGCAGCCATAAGGGCCTGCTATAAGGATAGATAGGAGCAGATAAAGTTTAATATTCATATTAGTTAGTGGGTAATCCTGTGATACTTCAGCTTCTCCCAGAGCGATTTCCTGCTTATACCCAGTATCCTCGCTGCCTCAACCTTATTCCATCCTGTCCGCTCAAGGACGCGCAGGAGGTGGTTGGATTCTGTTTTTGAAAGCACACCCTTTAGGGACGGCAGGTCTCCTCCCTTTTCTGCTATAAGCGAGCCTTCGCCAACTGCTGCAATCAGGTCAGTAGATTTTATCACCTCGTCATTTGAGAGGGCAACAGCCCTTTCAATAATATTTTCCAGCTCCCTTATGTTTCCCGGAAAATCATAGTCAATCAATGTCTTTAATGCCTCTGATGAAAGCCTTGCCGCCCTTTTGAGTTTTTCATTAAAACTTTTAAGAAAGTGTTCGATGAGGAGCGGCATATCCTCTTTTCTGTCGCGCAGAGGGGGAAGCAGTATGGGTATTACCTTTAATCTGTAAAAGAGATCCTCCCTGAATTTACCCTCCGCAACTAATTTTTCAAGATCCATCTTTGTTGCAGATATAAGGCGCACATCCACCTTTATCGTCTCCTCGCCGCCTACCCTTTCAAATTCATGCTCCTGTATGACACGAAGGAGTTTAACCTGAATAGACGGCGGTATATCCCCGACCTCGTCAAGGAAGAGCGTCCCGCCGTCTGCAATCTCAAATCTCCCATACCTTCTCTTTATGGCGCCTGTAAATGCGCCCCTCTCATGGCCAAAAAGCTCGCTCTCAAGAAGCGTCTCTGTGAGGGCCGCACAGTTCACCTTGATAAATGGCTTGCCTTTCCTAACGCTGCTCTGATGAATAACGCTTGCAACAAGACCCTTGCCTGTGCCGCTTTCACCCATGACAATCACATTGGAATCTATCCTGCTTACACGTTCAATAATATCAAAGAGCGCCTGCATCTTCTTGCTCCTGCCAATTATATTGAAAAGGGAATATCTCTCCTCTGTCTGTGCCTTTAATAACTGGTAATCCCTCTTTAATAACTGATGCTCTAATATCTTTTCCATACGCAATGCAAGGTCTTCTATGGAGAAGGGCTTTGTGATGTAATCGTATGCCCCGCGCTTCATTGCCTCAACAGCATCCTCCACAGTCCCAAAGGCAGTCATCATTATTACACCTGCGTCAGGCGAGACGCCCTTTACCTCCTTTAATATCTCAATACCGCTTTTCTTTGGCAAACGGATATCCCAAATTACAATATAATAATCATTCTTCATGATAAGTCCGCTGGCCTCTGCCCCGTCCTCCACAGCGGTCACTGCCCAGCCCTTTTTCACAAGGGCATCATAGACTGTAATGCGGAGTATCTCGTCATCCTCAACCAATAATATCGCTGGTTTAATTAATGTCTGTGTATTCATAAACCTACCTATTTACGAAAATCTTGCGGAATGCCGCTACCGCCAAAATCTTCTTTTGTCATTCCTGCCCCGTATCAAGTACTGGGTAAACTCCAGCAGGAATCCAGTTTCTTTTTTATACAGGATTCTTCACTGGCAGTTCAATAATAAAATTAGACCCCCTGCTGCTGCTTTCTGCAGTTATTATTCCATTATGTCCTTTTATAATACTATGTGCAATGGTAAGGCCGAGCCCGAGTCCCGGGTCGCTCTGCCTGTCCTTTGTTGTAAAGAAAGGTTCAAATATCCTTCCTATATCTCCTTTTGAAATACCGACACCTGTATCACTAATGGTAATCCTTATAACCCCATTATCGTTTCTGCCTTTTATGGATAATACACCTTCATTGCCTATTGCCTCAACAGCATTAAGCATGATATTTATCAGCGCCTGAACAAGCTGCAGGGGATTTGCCTGAATCTTTGGAAGGAAAGGTTCCACTTCCTTTACTATCTTTATTTTTGTGTTGTTTGTTTTATAATCAATAAAACCCATCGCCTCTTCTATCAGCTCCCTGATGTTTACTGGCTGCAGCTCTGACTCCTCCTGCCTTGAGAATCTGAGTAGATTGCCAGCCATAACCTTGCATGTAATGGATGCTGTCTCTATAGCCTTTACATAACCCTCACAGCCTGCCAGCCCCGGCGGAAGCGCCCTTGAAACCTCCTGTATCTTTTTTATTACTATCTGGGTATTGTTTAAAATATCCTCTATCGGTTTATTTAATTCCTCTGCCACCATTGCGCTCAGCTCCCCGACCGCAGCAAGCCTTCCGGATCTCAGCAGCTGGCTCTGCGTCTTGCGCAGCTCTATATTTGCCATCTCAAGCTTTTCGTTTAATCCTGTCAACTCCCTGTTCTTTGTCTGAACCTCTGCATCCCTCTGTCTTATTGCGCTGATCATCTGATTTATAGAATCCACCAGCATCCCTACCTCCCCGCTGGCAGAGGCCTTTACGCTTTTTGAAAAATCGCCTGAGGCAACTCCCTTTACAGCCTCTACTATATTTTCTATCGGATATGTAATACCGCCTGCAATAAAAAAGCTGCCAAAGGCAATCACTATAATTTCAAGGGCAGCAATAATAAAGACTATATACACCATCCTATTTGATGTGCTGTACACATCCCTGACGCTTTGAATACCAAAGAGATACAGCTCAAAACCGGGGACAGAGAGCAGGCCCTTTAGAGGGAAATAGCTTATAAAAGAATCTATCCCATTGTGGTCAATCTCGCGGATTATACCCTTTTCTCCCTTCTTTGCCCTTTGAAAGGCATTTAAATTGCCGATATTTGTTGATAGGTCTAAGCGCACCCCTTTCTTATCAGCAATTACAATACCATCTCCCCTGACAAGTATAACAGAACCGCTCTTCCCAATCCTTATATTTTTGATGTCTTCTGCAACCGCATCCATCTTTACCTCTGTATGGAGCACCCCCCTGAATCTCCCTGTACTGCTATATACAGGCGCTGAGAAACTTATCACTGGAATACCTTCTGAAATATCCGAGTTATGCGGCTCCATAACATATACTGAATCCGCCTCTTTACTATTTTTAAACCAGCCTGTATCGCCTGCATTAACACCTATACTTTCAGCATGGGAAGAGGCAATGATAATGCCCTTTTCATCCGTAAGCCCAAGCCATGCAAAGGGATAGTACTGCTTTAAGACCTCTTTAAAAAAAGCTGACTTCTTTTCATTATTAGCCTCGTCTTTAATCAGCTGGAGCTTGGAATAAAGTATTGTATCATTCCATCTGAAAAAGATTAATGTCTCAAGCCTCCTTGATATCTTGCTCTCAATCTCGGTCAGCTCTTCCTGTACATGTTCTGCAAATTCAGCGCTGACAATCTTGTAGGTAAAGAAGACACTCACAATAAGGGGGGTTATCCCAAAGGAAAAAAGTAATATTATTATTTTAAACCTTAGTTTTTTTATGGCCTCCAATTTTTAGGCCCCCTCATAGTTTGTTTTCACTTCCTTTTTGGGAATTGTTATCTTAAAGGTCGTTCCCTTATTGACCTCGCTTAAGACATCAATCCTGCCGCCGAGCTTCCCCACAATACCATAACTCACAGAAAGGCCCAGCCCAGAGCCCACACCAACATCCTTGGTGGTAAAGAAGGGATCAAATATCTTTGCAATGTTCTCCTCAGGTATGCCAACACCTGTATCTGAGATACTTATTATTAGGTGCCTCTCAAGATCTACACTCCTGACCGAGAGAATGCCGCCTTCAGACATGGCCTGTATGGCATTAATTGTAATATTAAGTATCACCTGCTGCATATGGTGATAATCAAGCATATATTCACGATGATTGCAGTTTAAATCAAGTCTTAGGTGAATATCATCCTTCTTAATCTTATATTCAACGAGCTTCATGGTATCAAGGATAATATCATCCATCCTGTGCGGAGAAAATTCCAGCTTGTGCTCCTTTGCAAAACCTAAAAGCTGTTTAACAATAGCCTCTGTCCTCTTCAACCCTTTATCAATCAATATAAGATACCGCTCCCTAAAATTCTTATCATCACCGTCTGCATAGAGCGCCCTGACGCAGTTAAACATGCCTGCAAGCGGGTTATTTATCTCATGGGCAATGCCTGCTGCAAGCTGGCCGAGCGATGCCATCTTTTCTGTCCTTTCCATCAGGAGGTGGTGTCTGGCAGCAAGTTCCTTACTTGCCTCTTCAAGCCTCATAATCATTGAATTAAAGCTCCTCCCCATCCTCCCAAGTTCATCATCTATATTAGCGTCTGCCCTTGCTGTGAGATCCCCCTTCTCTACCTTTGCCATTGTCTCTATAAGTCCGTCCACAGGTTTTAAAATAACCCTCCTGATAAGGAACTCAAGGACAATGCCTGCGAGCAGGATGGTAGAGAGGGAGATTATTATAACCCTGTTACGGTTGGTTCTGATTGCCTCATTTACCCCTTTCATGGAGGTAGATATCCTGAGCACACCCCTCACCTTTTCATCGGCGCCATGGCATCTGTGGCATTCACTTTGATTAATTAATGGCTGAAGGTGTGTTAAAAGCTCTTTATCTTCATTCGTTTCATAATATGAAACATTCTTTCCTGTCTCAATTGTACCTTTAAAGTAAATCGGGAGGAAAGGGTCTCTGCCGTCAAGAAAATTAGTCGGCCTTTCCCTTTCTCTAATAATCTTAAATTTCTCGTTGGTCCCCGAGACTGCATCTACTGTCTTAAAATCTGCAAAGGCCAGTGTCCCGTCCCTTCTTAAAATCTCAAGCCGCTCAACCTCTTCGCTGTTCCTTATATCTGCTACCAGCCTCCTTATCAGATCCACCCTCCCCTCTTTCATATAATTCTGGATGCTCTTTTCAATAGATGTGGCGAGGAGTTTCATCTTGACCTTGTTCTGCTGAAGCAGGTCGGATGACTCCTTATTTATCTGAATAACAGTAATCGTCCCGAATCCAAGAAATAGCACTACCAGCACCACGCTTAATATCTTGACCTCAAGGTTGTTTCTTAACATAGGCTCCCTTATTCCTTCTTAAAGAAGAATATGTCATATAAGACTTATATGACGTATTCCTCAATGCAAATTATAGCACAAAGATATAGTTAAGCTCAATCAGATAGGTTTTTTATAGGCCTGATATCTCGGTGAGTTTTTTGGGATCGGTTATAACTATCCTTCCTTCAATAGATTTTACAATATCCTCTTTATTGAATCTGCTCATGACCCTTATTGCAGTCTCTACAGTGGTTCCGGCCATCTCTGCAATATCCTGCCTTGTAAGGTGCATATTCAGCCTTGTCCCGTTTTTATCCTTTTCACCAGCCTTTTCTGCAAGCTTCATCAGCACAGCGGCAATGCGATTCTCTACCCTTTCTACTGCAAGGTTTTTCATCATGATATGTGCATCCCTTAATTTACTTCCGAGATACTTTACTGCCTCTGATGACATGGAGGGATATCTGTCTATTAAGGAAAGGAGCCATTTGCGCGGGAGCTTTAAAATCACAGTCTTTGGTTCCATTGCCTGTGCCGTGGCAGGATAGGGCTTTTTGTCAAAGACTGCAACGCCGCCGAATATCTCATGGGGAGAAAAGAGATCAAGGATAATATCCTTGCCTGTTGAGGAGTGTTTCATTATGCGGACCTCCCCGATCTTTACAATGCACAGCCATTCGGAAGGGTCACCCTCCATAAAGATATATTCGCCCTTGTCGTACACCTCTTCCTTCAGGGATTCAAGGGTCTTAGCAATATCCTCATCACTAAGGGATGAAAAAAGCGGCAAACTCCTTATAATCTCCTTGATCTCCATTACCCTGTCCTTTAAGAGCTTGTTGAAAAACCCAACAATCTCTGATTACACAGATAAAAGACCAGATTACACAGATTAAAACTCCTTGAAATATCTGTGTAATCATTTTTTCTAATCTGTGTAATCAAGGCTGTTGATGGCTTTTTCAACAGCCTATTAATAAAATAAAAAAGCCCTGCCCCCTCCCACTTCCCTCGTCATTGCGGAGAAAAGGTTGGTAAGGGAAGCAGGGCCTTTTATGTCTACTTTTTTTTCAATCTATTTTGCAAGGGTTCTTATAAATGCAATAGCATTCCAGCGGTCATCCTCAGAGAGCATCTTCTCATAAGGCGCCATACCTGTATTTGGACTGCCCTTTGTTACAACCTTAAAGAGGTCGTCATCTGTCTTCTTTGACATGAGGGCCTTATCTGTGAAGTTTCTTGGCTTTGGTACTAATGCTGCGGCTGCTGCCCCGTCGCCCTTGCCGGCGTCGCCATGGCACATTGCGCAGTTTGTGGCAAATACTGTCTTACCCTTTGCTACATCCCCTTTTGCTGCAAATGCGCTCATTGTAAATACTACTGCAATTGCTGCTACTAATAAAGCTACTAAGCTTTTCTTAAACATCCTAATTTCCTCCTTTGTTTTTTTTAAGAAATTTAGTCAATTTGACTATTTTTATTTAACCTTGGATAGAAATTGTATTCTCTGCCTTCACCCCCTTTCATACTATTGGCATAAACTTGTGCTCAGAATATAGCTTAACCTTATTAACCATGTCAAGTGTTTTTTAAGGCCATAATATCCCTCAGTATCCTCTTTGAGTTTTTTAATGCCTTTGCCCTGTGGCTTATCCTGTTCTTTTCTTCAGGTGTAAGCTGTGCCACAGTCTTTTTATACTGTGGAAGGAAAAAGAGCGGGTCATAGCCAAAGCCGCCCCTGCCTGCTGGTCTTAAGGTAATCAGCCCTTTTAGCTCACCCTCAGTTGTATAAACCATGCCATTTGGTCCTGCGATTGCAATAACACATACAAACCGCGCCTTTCGCCTTTCAAAAGGCAGACCCTTTAAAAGGGTCAAGAGCTTTTTATTATTCGCAGAATCGCTTGCCTTTTCGCCTGCAAACCTTGCAGAATAAACACCCGGGGCATTATTCAATGCCAAAACCTCAAGGCCTGAGTCATCTGCAAGGGCGATCCTGCCTGTAAAACCTGCTATTCCCCTTGCCTTTTTTACAGCATTCTCTTTAAAGGTCTCGCCATCTTCAATTATTTCAGGTATATTGGGAAAATCCTTCAGTGTGAGTATCTTTAAATCAAGGCCTTTTAGAACCGCCTTTATCTCTTTTACCTTGTTTTGGTTTCCTGTTGCCAGAACTATTTCCATTTACACCAGTCTGCCGAGGAGCCTCTGTTCTATCTGTATGATCTCCTTTATCCCCTTCTTTGCAAGTACGATGAACCTGTCCATCTCTTCCGTCGTAAAGACAGCGCCCTCTGCAGTGCCCTGCACCTCCACAAAACCTCCGCCGCCTGTCATCACAATATTCATGTCCACCTCTGCAGCAGAGTCTTCAATATAAGAAATGTCCAATGCCTCAGTCCCGTAAACCTTGCCCACACTAACAGCAGCAAGGTAGTCCTTTACAGGAAGCCTATCTATCATATTACTCTTCAAAATATGCCTCAGGGCATCTACAAGGGCAATGAATGAGCCAGTGATAGATGCTGTCCGGGTCCCGCCATCAGCCTGAATTACATCACAGTCTATCCATACCGTACGCTCACCGAGGGCAGGCAGATCAACCACAGAGCGAAGCGCCCTGCCAATCAGCCTCTGTATCTCATGAGTCCTTCCGCCTACCTTACCTCTGGAGGACTCCCTCGGTATCCTCTGCTGTGAAGATCGCGGGATCATGGCATATTCAGCCGTTACCCAGCCTTTTTTTGTTCCTGACAGAAACGGCGGCACCTTATTCTCTATGGTTGCTGTGCATAAGACCTTTGTCTCACCCATCTCTATCAATACCGAGCCCTCTGCATGTTTGATAAAATTCCTCGTGATCTTAATTGGCCTCAGCTCATTCCACCGTCTTCCATCAGCGCGTATCTCTTTTTTCTTCATATTGCTCATTTCACCCTTCCTGTATCATTATTTTCCATCCTCGCGGGATGGAACAGACGCAGTCCTTGTCTCATAAGACCTTTTATACGCCTTGATGCTGTTAAAAATGGCCTCTGCCATCTTATCAAGAAATGCCTTGTCTTTGAGCCTCTTTTCCTGTGCAGGATTTGATATAAAGGCAATCTCTGTAAGCACGGCAGGCATCATGGCATTCATAAGCACAATAAACGGCGCCTGCTTTACGCCCCTGTTTTCAATCTTCACCACCCTTTCAAAGCCCTTCTGAATGGCCTCTGCAAGGATGCTGCTTTCATTTAATACTGCTGTATTAAGCATATCACCGAGGATGATGCTCAGATCATCGCCCTCCTTTACATCGCCCCTGCCTATATTTCTGACGCTGTTTTCATACATTGCAACTGCCCTGGCATCATCATCAGTCGCCTCAAGGCCGAGGAAATAGGTCTCAAATCCATCCGCAGCATTCTTCCTCGCTGCATTTGCATGGATGCTTATAAAAAGGTCCGCATTGTTTCTGTTTGCAAAGGATGTCCTCTCCTCAAGCGGGACAAAATAATCGCCATCCCTTGTTAACAGGACTGTTACATTCAGCCTCTTTTCCAAAAGCCCTTTCAGCCTTACGGCAACCTTAAGGGCAACATCCTTTTCCTCAAGCCCTGTCGGCCCCTTTGCGCCTGTATCAAATCCGCCATGCCCTGGATCAAGGACAATTATGCTGATATCATTACTGCCTTTATCCAGAGAGAATGTAGGTGCGGTAAGAAGAAGGAGCGCTATGAAGACAGCGGGAATATATATAATTCTCAAATTCATCTTACCCGTTCTTAACAGCCCCTCTGTTGTTTCTCCTTTTCACCAGCATATCCATAAATGCCTCAAGCCTTGTATCAATGCCTACCTCAGCAGAGTGCTCATCAATAGTCAGTGTGAGCACGGGGATATTATAATCCTTCTCCACCTTTGTTAATATCATCTGGGCAACAAGCTCTGGCATGCAGGAAAATGGCTTTATATGGACAACGCCGTCAAAGCCCCTCTTTGCAAACTTGATGGTCTTGCCGATGGTTACTATGCTCTCACCGCCTGCATGGTATTTTAAATACGGCCTCGCAATCCTCTTTGCCACCTTCATATGATTCCTCTGAAAGGGGTTAAAATGGAACCTGTCATTCATCCATCGTGAAAGCCAGACCCCCCTCTCCACCTCTGCGCCGAGGTCGCCGAGCTTTCGCTCTATACCCATATTTGCAAAGGGCTCAATGACCATAAACATCTCGCCTACAATCCCTATCCGTATTGGCTTTTTATTTTTGTCAATACTGATATCCTTTAAAGATTTCTTTATCTTTTTTGCAGCCGCCCTTAGCTCTTTAAGGCTTGATGCGGCATCCACCATTTTAAATGCCTCATCACAGAGCCTCGTAAGCCTGCCTTTCTCTGTTGTGCGCGGCCTTATAAAATCGCTCCACTTAATTATCTTATCCAAAAAGTGCGCCCTTCTCCAGATAAAATAGACTGTCTTATACGCAGCAAACATGGAGTTTATACCGCTTGCCTCCTTTAGTGTCTTTGCGAGATTAGCAAGCTTGTCAGGTTCATCGGCCCTTATCATCTCAAAGCTGTATCCCATATCCTGCAGGATGCGCTCCTGCAGTATGCTGTAATATCCAAATCTGCATGGCCCGCACCCGCCTGCAGTCATTATTGTCTTTGCCCCGCCATTTATGGCATCAATAAAATTTCCGAGATTAATCTTAAATGGAAGGCAGGCAAGCTCAGGCGAATATTTTGCGCCGAGCTTTAAGGAAACATTGCTTGCCCTCGGCGGAGATACTACATCTATCCCCACATTTCTGAGGGCGCCCCTGCATGCAATATCAAGATGTCCCATGTGCGGTATTACGACCTTCATATCTCCCTGCTAATATCCTGTCCCTAACACTTCTTTACATTCTTTTAGTGTCATTCCCGCAGCGTTTTTGAGCGGGAATCCACAAATAGGCAAGACTCTGGATTCCTGCCAAAGGCATGCAGGAATGACAAAAAGTGTAAAGCTATTTATGGGACATCACCCTAATTTATCGCTCTCCTCTTTCTGATCGCAAGCATGTCCAGAAAGGCCTCAAGCCTTGTTATCAATCCTGCCTCGCCTGAATGCTCATCAAAACTGAGCGTCAGGAGCGGCGTCCTGCTGTTTCTCTGCGCCTCCCTCTCAATCAGAGTCTTTAAGAGCGAATCAGGCCCGCACTGAAAGGCGCCGATAAAGATTATCCCGTCCACCTCTGCCGAGTAGAGGAGGTGGTTTGCAGCGCCAACTATCTCACTGCCTGATGCCCAGTAGACAGGCCTTCTCAATTTTTTCATCTCCTCTTTTATTATATCATCGCTGAACATCTCCTTTGTCATGAGCATTATCTTCCTGTCCATTAATTTCTTGATAATATTCATTGAGACAAAGGAATCATAGATATTGTATGGGTGGCCGATAAGGGCGATCTTCATCCCCCCACCCTTCCCTCCCCCATCGGTGGGGAGGGGCAGGGAGGGGGAGGGTTTATTGGAAGCAGACGG